>JBOGWH010000059.1:0-4014 GCA_050692975.1 Actinomycetota bacterium
CCAGGCCGCCGGCGTCGAGCAGTTCCTGCATGAAGTCGGGGAAGGGCTGGGCTTTTGCCTCCAGGTCCTTCGTGCGGTTCTTGACGATCCCGGATGCCAGGTCAATCTCCAGATCATCGCCGGTCTCGGTGGGGCCGACAATTTCCGGGCATTCCAGGATCGGTAGGCCGAGGTTAATCGAGTTGCGGTAGAAAATTCGCGCGAAGCTCGATGCAACCACCGCAGCGATGCCCGTTCCTTTGATCGCGATGGGGGCGTGCTCGCGCGACGATCCCGAGCCGAAGTTTTCCTCGCCGACGATGATGTCGCCCGCGGTTACCTTTGCGGGAAAGTCCGGGTCGATTGCCTCCATGCAGTGCTTGGCGAGCTCGGCGGCGTCGCCGGTGGTCAGGTAGCGCGCCGGGATGATCACGTCGGTGTCGATATTGGGGCCGAAGCGGTGCACCTTACCTTTCAGTACGCTCATACCATCGCCGCCAGCGATTCGGGGTGGGTGATCTTGCCGGTTACCGCACTGGCGGCCGCAACCGCCGGATTGGAGAGCCAGACGTCGGCGGTGTAGTCGCCCATGCGGCCCCGGTAGTTTCGGTTGCTGGTGGACAGGCAGCGCTCGCCGGGCCCGAGAACACCCATGTAACCTCCCAGGCACGGTCCGCATGTAGCGGCGCTGACCGCGGCGCCGGCGTCGGAGAATATCTCGATCAACCCCTCGCGGTTGGCTTGGTTGTACAGGTCCTGGGTGGCCGGTATCACGATGAGGCGGATTCTGGGATGCACCTTTCGGCCATCCAGAAGAGATGCAGCCACCCGCAGGTCCTCCATGCGGGCGTTGGTGCAACTCCCGATAAAGACCTGATCGATCTCCTGGCCCTCCACCTCGGATACCGGAACGGAAAGCGAGGGGAGTGCCGGCTGGGCAACCATCGGTTCCAGCTTGCCGACGTCTATATGCAGAGTGGACGAGTAAACGGCGTCGGGGTCGGAGTAGAGCGGCTCGTAACCAATTGTCGTTCCCGTCCTGGCCCGCCTTTCCTCGACGTACTGCAGAGTCACCTCGTCGGGGGGGACGATCCCGGACTTGGCCCCGGCCTCAATGGCCATGTTGGTCAGGGTCAGCCGGCTCTCCATTGATAGGCGCCCGATGGTGTCGCCGGTGTGCTCCATAGCCATGTAAAGCGCGCCGTCGTCGCCGATCTCAGAAATGACCTTGAGGATCAGGTCCTTGCCGACGACCCATTTGGGCGGCTCGCCGGAATATACGATCTTGATCGACTCGGGCACCTTGAGCCAGATCTGGCCGGTCGCCAGCACTCCGGCGAGGTCGGTCGAGCCGACACCGGTGGAGAAACATCCCACGGCCCCATAGGTGCAAGAATGCGAGTCGGCCCCGATCACCACCTGGCCCGGCAGGACTAGAGCGTTCTCGGGCAACAATATGTGCTCGATGCCCGAGCGGCCGATCTCGAAGTAGTGGGTGATTTCCTGCTCGCGGGCGAACTCGCGCATCTTCGTCCCCATGGCCGCCGAGGCGATGTCCTTGGCGGGCATGAAATGCGAGGGCACCAGCGCGACCTTCTCCTTGTCCCAGACCTTTGCGACCCCGATCTGGTTGAAGGCGTTGATGGCCAAGGGAGCAGTGATGTCGTTGGCCATGGCCAGGTCGACGTCGGCCATCACCAGCTCGCCCGGTGAGACCGAATCCTTCCCCGCGGCCCGGGCGAGAATCTTTTCCGTGATCGTCGACGCCAATTCAGGATTTCCTTTCCTGCAAGACGGAGGCTACCGGTGGCATCCTAAGGGCCCGCCTCGGCTTTGACCTTGGCATGAGTCGTGGCCCGGTTGACCGCGTTGAGGAACGCGCGGGCCGAGCCCTCAACCACGTCGGTGGATATTCCGCGCCCCGTATAGGTCTGACCGTTTACCTCAACGCCGACGGTGATTTCTCCCACTGCGTCGGTGCCGCCGGTTACCGCTCCGACGTGGAACGAGACAAGCTTGCAGTCGCAGTCGACCGCCCGCTGGATGGCGCCGCACGCGGCGTCGATCATTCCGTCGCCGATGGCGGTCTCCTCGATCACATCCCCGTTTCGGCGAACCCTCACCGTCGCCGTGGGGGAGAGGTGGGTGCCTCCCGCAACCTGGATCGACTCCAGTTTGTACAGTTCTTCAGCAGATCCCAGTTCATCGGTAACGATCGCTATGAGGTCCGCCTCGGTCAGCTGGACTTTGCGGTCGACCAGTTCTCGAAAGCGAATCCACGCCCGGTCGAGGTCTTCCTTGCTCAACTGGAACCCCAGCTCCGAGAGGTTGTTTGCAAAAGCGTGGCGGCCGGAGTGCTTTCCCAGGACGATCCGGTTGGAATCCCATCCCACCGATGTGGCGTCCATGATCTCGTAGGTGGTCCGCTCCATCAGGACCCCGTGCTGGTGGATCCCGGCCTCGTGCGCGAAAGCGTTCACCCCGACGATCGCCTTGTTCGGCGGCACCTGGTAACCGGTCAGCGCCGATACGAGGCGTGAGGTCCTGACGATCTGGTGAGTGTCCACCTTGGTGGTCACTCCTCCCATCGAGGCCCCCCGTGTGTGGATTGCCATCACGCACTCCTCGACCGAGCAGTTTCCGGCCCGCTCACCGATCCCGTTGATGGCCCCTTCGATCTGGCGGGCGCCGGCTTCCACCCCCGCAAGCGCGTTGGCCACGGCCATGCCCAGGTCCTGGTGAGTGTGAGTCGACCAGACGACGTCGCCGGCTCCCGGCACGTTTTCAATCAAAAATGCGATCAACCTTCCGAACTCGCTGGGGAGCGCGTATCCCACTGTGTCGGGTACGTTGCAGGTGGTCGCACCCGCTTTGATGGCTTCCGTATAAACCCGGACCAGAAACTCAGGATCGCTGCGGGTGGCGTCCTCCGCCGAGAACTCCACGTCCGGGGTGTAAGAGGCCGCCCGCTCGATGCCTTTGACGGCCGCCGCTACCACCTCGTCGGGCTGCATCTTCAGCTTCTTTTCCATGTGGATCTGCGAGGTGGCGATGAATACGTGGATCCGGGACTTCTGGGCGTCTTTGATTGACTCCCACGCCCGGTCGATGTCCTTTTCGTTCATCCGGGCAAGCCCGCAGATCACGGGGCCCTTCACGCTCTCGGCTACCGCACGAACCGCGTCGAACTCTGCGTCGGAGTTGATCGGGAAGCCGGCCTCGATGATGTCGACCCCCATCTGCGCCAGCTGGGTGCCGATCTCTACCTTTTCCTTGGCGGAAAGGTTGATGCCGGGGCTTTGCTCACCGTCTCTGAGGGTGGTGTCGAAGATCCTTACTGCGTCTGACATTATTGGCTCCTTGCTAAAAGATTAACGGCTGGGCTGCAATTGCCCCGGCCGCATCCTTTAACCGGCAGCGGCCGGGGTCACAAAAGCGCCAGAAGTAGCAGGTCGCGCCGTTTCCTCATTTCTTCAGCCAGGGCATCATGGCGCGCAGTTCGGCGCCCACTTTTTCCACCGGGTGGGCGAGGGCTTTCTCGCGAAGCTCGTTGAAGTGCTTCGAGCCCGAGTCCGCCTCGGCCACCCATTCTTTGGCGAACGTTCCGTCCCGGATGTCCGATAGCATCTGCTTCATTGCCTTGCGGGTCTCGTCGGTGATGATCCGGTCGCCCCGGGTCAGGTCGCCGTACTCGGCGGTGTCGGATATCGAGTGCCGCATCCCGGCCAGGCCTCCTTCGTAGATCAGGTCCACGATCAACTTCACCTCGTGCAGGCATTCGAAGTATGCAATCTCGGGCTGGTACCCGGCTTCGACCAGCGTTTCGAAGCCCGAGGTGATCAGCCGGGTCAGGCCTCCGCAGAGAACGGCCTGCTCGCCGAACAGGTCGGTTTCGGTCTCTTCGGCAAAGGTGGTTTCGATCAGGCCGGCCCGGCCGGCCCCTATTCCGTAGGCATACGCCATGGCAGTCTGCTTGGCCTTGCCGGAGGGATCGGCATGCACTGCGATCAAGGCCGGGGTACCGATGCCTTCCAT
>JBOGWH010000060.1:0-1073 GCA_050692975.1 Actinomycetota bacterium
TGGGGACCGAGAGCGGTACCCACCGGGGGAGCAGGCGTGGCCTGGCCTGCCGGAATCTCCAGCTTCACCATGGCGGCGATCTTCTTCTTTTTCTTCGGGGGCATCTTGTTACCTTTCCTGCCTTACAGCTTAGCGACCTGCTCGAACGACAGCTCCACCGGAGTTTCCCGGCCGAAGATGTTAACAAGCACTTTGAGCTTCGACTGATCGACGTTGATCTCTGAGATTGTCCCGGTGAAATTAGCAAACGGGCCGGTGACGACCCGGACGCTCTCGTCCTCCTGGAACTCGAGCCTGGGCTTGAGCTTCTCGACCGGTTTGACCTGCAGGATCTTGTCGACTTCTCTGGGTGCCAGCGGGGTGGGTTTGGCCCCCGACCCCACGAAGCCGGTGACTCCGGGGGTGTTGCGGACGACGTACCAGGAGTCATCCTCCAGGTCCATACGAACCAGAAGGTAGCCAGGGAAAACTTTTTTCTGCACGACCTGCTTCTTGCCGCCCTTGAACTCCATCACATCTTCAACCGGCACCACGACCTCGAAAATCTTGTCCTCCATGTTCATCGAGTTGATGCGGGTTTCCAGGGTCCCCCTGACTTTGTTCTCATAGCCGGCGTACGTGTGAACAACGAACCAGCTGCCGATTCTGTCACTGGGGGCCACGGATTCATCGTCAAACATCCCGGTGATCTCGTCGGTTTCAGTCTCGACCGCCTCTTCTTCCTTCACGTCAACGGCTGCTTCTTCCTTCACGTCAACGGGGACCTCTTCTTCCTTCACGTCAACGGCTGCTTCTTCCTCCTTCACGTCAGCGGGGATCGCTCCCACCGGTTCCTCGATTTCGGCCGGTATGTCGGTGGGCGGTTCCGCTTCCGGTAACATCACCGGCTCCTGCGCAACTTCCACAGAGCCCGCGTCTGCGGCGGCAGGTTCGACGGCGTCCGGGGCCGGGGCTTCCTCCTCGGTAGTACCCAGGCCCGGGGCTTCCTCCTCGGGAGTACCCAGGGCCGGGGCTTCCTCCTCGGGAGTACCCATCTGCTCGGCTGCTTCCATCTCCGTCGGGGGCTGCGGGGC
>JBOGWH010000061.1:0-3929 GCA_050692975.1 Actinomycetota bacterium
CATGTCGGTCTCCACGAACGAATCCTTGTCCAGAAGCAGGTCGAGCCTTTCCCGGGCCGTCAGCTTTCCGCGCTCGTGCTGGCGGCGAATTCTCTCCTCGCCGCCGCCTTTTAAGGCCTCCTCACGCCGGATCCGGGTTTGCTCGATCATCCGATGCACGCCGACGGGAGATTTTTCCAGGGAAGCGGGCGAAGCAGAGGCCTGGCCGTTGGGGTTCGCGCCGTCCGGGTCGCCTTGCCCCTGGGTCTCGTGCGGCTCGGTTGGGCTTGCCTCGGTAGTCGACATGTTGAAAGTTTATCCACAAGGCCGCTGCTGTGAACCAGACGCCTGATTTACCCGGCCCTCGGCTATCGTTACCCTCGTGAAAGTCCTGAAACCGGCCGGGCTGCTCTCGGCCAAGCCTCTGCTGGTTCACCTCACCTTGAGAGAAAACCGAAGCAAGTACAAACGCTCGGCCCTGGGGTGGGCCTGGTCGATGGTAAACCCGCTGGCGACGATGCTGATTTTCACTTTCGTGTTCAGGGTGATCCTGAAAATCACACCTCCGAGCGGGAACCCCAGCGGCTTGAACAATTTCTCCCTCTTTTTGATCAGCGCGCTGCTGCCGTGGAACTTTCTGGCCAACGGCCTCGGCTCGGCCACGGGGTCCATCTTGAGCAACGAGGGCCTGATCAAGAAGGTCTATTTCCCCAGGGCGGTCCTTCCGGCGGCGACCATCTTCTCCTGGGACACCAACCTTCTGATCGAGTTCGGAGTTCTGTCGATAGCGCTCCTAATATTCGGCCAGGTTGTTTTCCCGCTCCTGCCGATTGCCCTGTTCGTGATTGCGCTGCAGACGGTGCTGGTGCTCGGCCTCGGGACCGCTTTGGCGGCGCTGAACGTCTATTTTCGAGACGTCCAGCATTTCCTCTCGATCGTATTGCTGATGTGGTTTTACTCCACCCCGATCCTCTACCCGATCACTCTCGTGCCCGAGTCTAAGGTGATCGGTGGGATGGACGTTCCCGTGCGGGGCCTATACAACTTGAACCCAATGGTGCATTTCACGGAGGCTTACAGAAACATTTTTTACGACCTCAAGATACCGGGGGCAAAGGAGTTCCTTTACATGGCCGTATCGGCGGCTCTTTCGATGGTGGTGGGAATGGCCGTTTTCAAAAGGCTCGAGCCGAAGTTCGCCGAGGAGCTCTAGGTTGGTCAATTTCGCCGTCGTTACGGAAGGCGTTTCCAAGCGGTTTCGTATCTACCACGAGCGAAACCAGTCGATAAAACAGGCCATCCTGCGTCGCAGCCGGGGGAGCTTCGAGGAGTTCTGGGCGCTCAGGGACATCAGCATCGAGGTCCCCGAGGGCGCAACTTACGGCTTCATCGGCCAGAACGGCTCGGGGAAATCCACCTTGCTCAAGTGCATTGCCAGGATCCTGGTCCCCGACAGCGGCACGATCAAGAGAAACGGGACCGTCATGGCGCTGCTGGAGTTGGGGGCCGGCTTTCATCCAGAGCTTTCCGGAAGGGAGAACGTGTTCTTGAACGGAGCGATTCTGGGCATACCCTCGAAGGAGCTCAACAAGAAGTTTGACGAGATAGTCGCCTTCGCCGGGATCGAGCGTTTCATAGACACCCCGGTCAAGAACTACTCCTCAGGCATGTATGTCCGTCTGGGCTTTTCGGTGGCGATCAACGTATCCCCCGACATCCTGCTGGTGGACGAGGTACTCGCGGTCGGCGACGCCGAATTCCAGCACCGGTGCATGCAGAAATTCAACGAGCTGCAGAGTCGGGGCACCACCATCTTGCTGGTGACTCACTCGATGGCGATGATCGAGGACCTCTGCCACGCCGCCCTTTGGCTGGAGGACGGCCGCGTGAAGTCCTTCGGGCACACCAAAGATGTGATCAAGGCCTATATGCATTCGGTGGAAGAGCACACCGGGGAGATAAAGATTCCCCGCCAGAAGGGCACGGCAGCGCCAAAGGTTGTCCCCGAGGCTGTGGACGGGCAGCCACCCGGCGTCGAGGAGGAGCCCCCGGCCGAGTCGGCCTAACGGCTCTTAAGCTTCTTGTTGAGGTAGTGCGCGGTCCTGCGCGCCACGAGCGCGGGCCCCCCTTCGTCCAGCGTCCTCTTGACGCTGCCGGCAATTCGCCGTAACGCGGTCCCGCCCGGGCCGGAGACCGAGCCCGCGGGAAATTTGTCTGCCGAGAGCTTGGGTTGCCGGCAGAAGCGGTCCAGAGGTTCGATGACGTGGCTCCAGGACAGCTCCGGGCGGAGCTTGCCGACGTTCAGGCTGCAGTCCCGGGCGAGGTTTTCGTCCTCGACCATCCGGCGGATCGCTGTGGCGAATCCCTCGACGTCTCCCGGCTGCACGGTTAGGCCCAGCGACTTTTCGTGCACCAGCTGGCTAAGCGCATCTCCCCGGGTGACGATGACGGGCATCTCGGCCCAGAAATAGTCAAGCACCCGGGTCCGGTAGGAGTAGGTGGTCTCGATGTGCTCGAGATGGCACGAAACCCCGATGTCGGATTCGAGCAGGTAGCTGGCGCGCTGCTCGTAGGGGACCCATCCCTGGTTGAAGAAGACGTTGACGTTCTCCAGCCCGAGTTCACGGGCCAGGCCGACGGCGGCGGTGGCCATTCGCATCTCCGGCACATCGGGGTTGGGGTGCGCCATGCCCAGGAAGAACAGCTTCACCTCGGGATGGTCCTCCCGGAGCTGCCCCATTGCCTTAATCAGCGTAAGCGGGTCGAACCAGTTGTAGATTCCACCGCCCCACAGGATCACCTTGTCGTCCTTGCCGATCCCGTCCACAACTCCCTTCATGACGCCGGCCGTGTGCATCGGCGTCTCGCTTGAGATGCCGAAGGGGACGATGTCGATCAACGAGCGCAGCGTCGGGTCCATGTCGTACATCAACGGGTTCAGCCGGCCCACGGCGGCCAGCTGGCCCAGCCAGAAGTCGCGCTGTTTCTCGCTGGCACACACGAAGAAGTCGCAGACCTTCAGCTGGTCGTTGACGATGCTGAGATCTATCGAAGCCATCGCCAGGCGGCGCTCGGTCTCTTCTTCGCGGAACATCTCGAGGTTTTCAAGGTGGAACGGGTCGTAAAGGTCCGCCACCAGGACCTTGCCGCAGGTCGCGATTTCGGGATGGTTGTGCATGATGAAGCCCTGGAAAACGATTACGTCGGCCCAGTCCAGATATCCGCCCAGCGTCTTTTCCTTGAGCAGGTCCAGCTTGAATCCCTTCGGGACGACGTTGGTGGCCGCCTTTGCGAGCATTGTGACCTCATGCTTGCGGGCCAGCTCCGAGCACATCTCCCAGGCCCTGATCGCCGGGCCGGCCATCTTCTGGGAAACCGTGTCGGCGGTGATGAGCAGCACCTTGGTCCGGCCTTCGAAGACCTCTCTCACCTGAAATGCCTCCAGCATCGAGTCGTAGGTTTTCATGAATCCCGGCGCGCCGTAATTCGACGTAAGCGGAGCGGTGAAAAGGGAAACGATTTCCCGGTCTGAGCGCTTGCGGCGCTCCTGCACAACCCGCCGCTTTTCCAGAGTGCCCGGCATCATCCGGGCGGCTTCCGAGATTCCCAGGATGTGCGCCGCGGTCCGGGTGCTTATCTTCTCCTCTTCGGGCAGCGGGTCGGTGGCATGGCGCGCCAGGTCGTAGCGTTCGGAGGTGAGCTGCGAATGGGGCATCCCCCTTTCCAGGCTCAGCATCAGGGCGGCCGGAAGGAGGCGGTTCAAATTGGGAGCCTCGAAATTCTTGATCATGGTCAGCAGCGCGTTGCGCTCGAGCAGAAACCTCTCTTTGTCGCGGCTCATCCCCGCCGCGGTGCCGTGGTGGCGGTGGTAGACCAGCGACGAGGGTTCGTAGAGGATGCGGTAGCCCATGGTCCACAGGCGCCAGCCGAGGTCGACGTCCTCGAAAAAG
>JBOGWH010000062.1:0-2728 GCA_050692975.1 Actinomycetota bacterium
CGATGTGCTGCTCACTCAAGCCGCCCGCCTGGGACTCGTCACCGCCTTCGTGGTGGCGCTGGGGCCCAGCAGCCTGGTCGTAATTTTTCTGATGTGGACCGTTTTGGCCCTGGTGAAGCTCGGCCTATCGGGGAGGAGTGGGCCGATAGAGTCGCGACAGTCGTGGCTGCGGATAGGGATGCTGTTCGCATCGATGGGGATCGCGCTGGCCATCCTCTTACCCTGGTCTCTTGAGGCGCTGAGGCCTAGTGGAGCGATTCTCGCTCCGATGTTCTCCGGTCTCGCCGGTGTCTTTTCCTCTCCGTGGCGGGAACATGGTCTTGCCGACATCCTGTTGATGGGCGAATCAAGACCGCTGGCGACACTTGTTCCTCTTGCCGTGGCGACGGGAGTTCTGATTCTTCCCGGAGCGGCCCGCCGCTTCGAGGCCCGCATTCTCATGACGCTGTGGCTTGCCTTCGGGGTGCTGGGCGCCCTGGCCGTGGCGGGGGCTATTCCGGCTCCGGTTGCCTCTCCGGAGATGTGGCTGATGGTTCCGTGGGCCCTGCTTTCCTGCCTGGGCGGGCACCTCGCCGCAGGACTCAGAGAAGAGCTTCCGAGACACCATTTCGGCTGGCGCCACCAGATAGCCGTCCCGGCCGTCGCCGCGGTTGCAGTCGTGGGGTTCATCACAGCGTGGGTGCCCCCGCTGGGAAACTGGGGACGTTCGCCGCAGGCCTTCGCAGCCGGCCTCGGGGACGACGAGGCGGCGTCGATCGGGTCCTTTTTGAAGAGCACCGCCGAGCAGGCCGGCGAATTTCGGGTGCTGTGGCTGGGAGACCGGTGGCTGGACCCAATCCGCGCCGGCAGCCCCCGGATCCAAGGGCCCCCGTACCTCATTACCGGCTCGAGCGGGCTCGACATGCAGGAAGCCTTCCGGCCTCCGCCGTCGGAGGGGGACCGCCGGTTGGAGGACACCATCGGATCGCTTATGGGGCGGCGGGTCCATCTGGCCGGCCATCTGCTCGCTCCGGCCGGCATTAGGTTCATAGTTGCCGACTCCGGCGACGAAGCTTCGATCGGCGCGCTTCGGATTCAAAGGGACATGGCGCTTGAACAGCAGCAAGGGTCGATAGCCTTGTTCCGCAACCTGCAGTGGCTGCCCAGGGCCGTGCTGGCTCCGGCCACTCTCACGCCAAAGGCCGCCGCTTCGGACGACGAGACGGAATTGATGCTCACCCGTTGGTCGGGCGGCCGCAAGATCCCCCAGAGGGGCCAGTCTGAGTTCAGCCTGCGGCTGCCGAGAACCCTTCATTCCCAGATTCTGCTGGGCGACAACTTCAACGAGTCGTGGAGGGCGAAGGCTTCGAGGGTTCGCCTGAAGCATCTTCCGGCTTTCGGATGGGCAAACCGCTTCGTTCTAAGCTCCGCCGACCAGGGGGAGGTGCGGGTTTACTTCGGAACTCGCTGGCTCAGGTTCGCGTGGCTTGCATTTCAGGCCCTTATCTTTCTGGTAGTCGCGGCGGTAGCTCTGGCACGACGCCGCGAGACTCTGGGCAGGCTCCGATGAAACGCGCCGAGCTTGTTCTTCTTTCCCTTTTCTTTCTCCTCGCGGCGGCGGGGTTCGGTTTCGACCGATTGATCGAAAAGCAGCCCTCGCGCTCTGCGGCGCCTGCCGGGCGCACCGTCTCGGAAGCCGTCTATTGCCCGGCTCCCGAGGATGCGGAGACATCCATGGCAACCGGGAATTACGGCGGCAGCCCGCTGACCCTTCGCCGGCAGGCGATAGGCGGGAACGCCGAATCTACTGCCCGGTCGTCGATCCTGCCGGGGGGCCGGCGGGTCTCCCTGATGCTTTCCGAGTTCGGGATTGCTCGTTCGTTCGGTCTTGCGGAATCCTTCGGGGGAGCGGCCACGACCGACCTTCAGGTCGCCGACCGGGAGCGTGGCCTCACGGCTTCGGGCTGTTCCACCCGGCCCGGAGGGAGGTGGCTGTTTGCCTCGGCCTCCACGACGCGCCGTCACGACCACTTCCTGATGGTGGCCAATCCATTTCAGGAAGAGGCCGTCTTGAACGTGCGGGTGCTGGCGGCCGATAAGGACTTCATTCCGGTGCTGCTACGTGAGCGGGTCATCCCGCCGCTGTCCCAGGAACCTCTGCTGCTCGCCGACTTCATCCCCGAGACCGGCTCATTCGGGCTCGACGTTCGGGCGACTCAAGGCCGGGTCGTGATCTCTGGCTTTGCCCAGATCGCGACCCGCGATGGGCTCAGGGGGATCTCTCTCGGTGTGGGGGCCGAGGCTGCATCAACAACCTGGTTGTTTGCGGGCGGAGAAGTGCCGGCCGATGGTGAGGAGTCGATTTTTATGGTGAACCCGGGAGACAGCGAGGCCCTGGTGGAAGTCGCATTTCCGACCGAGAAGCAGACGATCGCTCCCGATGTCTTAAAGGAGGTCGCCGTCCCGGCCGGCAGGCAGACCTCCGTCAAAGTGGCGGATTTCGTTCCCAGGGGGACGAAGCACTCGGTACGGGTAATTTCTACCAACGACGTCCCGGTCGTGGCCGAAAGGACCACCATCGCCGCAGTGCCGGGGGGCCGGGGCTACGAAACCGCACCCGGTGTTCCGAGGGGGGCCCGCAGGTGGGCGATTTCGGCAGGAGCGCTGCCGTCGGCTCAGGAATCTTTGGCAATAGTCGGTGCGGGCGGAAGCCCCGTGGCGGTCAAGGTCACGGTCGTCACCGATAAGG
>JBOGWH010000063.1:0-1323 GCA_050692975.1 Actinomycetota bacterium
GAACTCTACGACCCGGCAACCGAGACTTCAATGCCGGCGGGCCCAACCCAGTTTCAGCACTTTCGGAACGCAAGCGCAACCGCCCTTGATGGACCCGCCTGTCGGGTCGATGCGTCGGCGGATTACTGCGGCGATGTGCTGGTTGTCGGCAACATGCGGGGGTGCCCTGAACTCCTCGCCCTGGCCCCACCACAATGCCCCCCTCACGACCACGGCTCAGAGATTTACGACATCCAGTCGGGCCGTTGGGTAGCCACCGGCCTGACCAAGCTTCACCGTAGCTTCGCCAGGCCGGTGGCTCTCGATGGTCCGGCATGCCGCCGCGGGCCGGCCCCCGCCTATTGCGGAAATGTCCTGATCGCCGGGGGAGCAACTGGGACCGATCAGATGCGAACCGCCGAGATTTTCGACCCGAAGGCCACGGATCCCGACACCGGACGCCGGGGTGCCTATCGGGCGATAAGCCAACTCACCTACTTGATTCATTCCGAGAAGGCTGGTGTCCAGCTAGCGACCCACCCCTCCTGTTCAACCCCTCAGCCTCCCGGGTTCTGCGACAAGGTCCTGCTCGCCGCAGAGTTGTTTGATCCGGCGACTGAGACCTTCGAGCGGACTGACTCCTTCCCGTCCGCTTACGTGAGGAATGATGGGCTCCTGGTGGAGTTCACGGTTCTGGATGGCGCCTCATGCCGGGTGCCGGCCCCGCCCGAGTACTGCGGCAAGGTGCTCATGACCGGCCTGCGCGACCCATACCTTTATGATCCGGTAGGGGCAACATGGTCGCGCACCGGCCCACGTCTTTTCCCGGTCCCCCCTGAGGAGGTTCGGGACCCCTCTTCATTTCAACTGCACAACATCTGGTATGACAACGCCACTCTAATCAATGGTCCCCCATGCAGCGGCACCGCCCCTCCGGAAAACTGCGGGCGTGTTGTCGTGGGCGTTACGACGCGGACCGGCCACCCTGCTCCTTCGGAAATCTATGACCCGTCCCGTGACGTATGGCTGGCCGGGGCACCTATGTCTGAAAGTCGACTCGGGACATCGGCCACACGACTCGACGGGGCTCCCTGCCGGCAGGCAAACGCCCCCAATTACTGCGGAGCGGTCCTGGTGGCCGGCGGAGCCACGCTGCCCAGCGGTTCGTGTTGTCACACCTCGACTGAGATGTTTCGTCCTTGGTTGCCGGCGCCGCCAGGGCTACCCGAGATCATCGTGCCCGACGTGATAGTGCCTGAAATCAAAGTGCCCGATGTCAAGATTCCGGATCTCTCCACCGATCCGCCGCCTCCCGGCCCGCAGCCTCTCGCCCCGGAACAGCCG
>JBOGWH010000064.1:0-9677 GCA_050692975.1 Actinomycetota bacterium
GTCCTCGGTCACGGCGACCCGTAAGAATTCCTTCTCCATGAGCGTCCTGAGCCTTTCCAGCTGGAGGGGCGAGGTTTCGAGCACAAGCCATCCCGCGGGCCGCAGCCAGTTCGGCGCCAGATCCACTATCTGGGCCGAAACCTCCAGTCCGGTGGGACCGGCTACCAGGGCTTCTTCCGGTTCCTTAGCGACATCCACCGGAACCTCGCGAAATTCCTGCTCGGAAAGATATGGGGGATTGCTGACCACCAGGTCGAAGCGGCCCCGCAGCCGGGCCGGCAACGGGCCGAAGAGGTCGCCCGAGCGCAGCATCACGTTTGACGCCCGGCAGCGTGCCAGGTTTCTCCGGGCCCAGACCATCGCGTCGGCGCTGAGTTCGGTGGCCCAGACTCTTGCATCGGCGCGCTCGGCTGCAATCGCCAGAGCTATGGCGCCCGAGCCGGTCCCCAGATCGGCGACGGTGGGCCCGTTCAATCCCTCCAGCAGTTTCAGACATCGCTCCACCACGATCTCGGTCTCGGGCCGCGGCACCAGTACACCGGGGCCCACGGCAAGCTCGAGCCCGCGAAACCCCTGGACGCCGGTGATGTACTGCAGGGGCTCCATCGCGGCCCGGCGCCGCGCGGCCTCCATTATCCGAGCGTATTCGGTGGAATCAACCGTGCAGTCGAGATCGCGGTACAAGTCGGCCCGGGGTCTGACGACGGCGGTGCCCAAAAGAATCTCCGCCTCCCTGGCCGGGTTGGAAACCGATCCAGTCAACAGAGAGCCGACCTCGCTGAGAACCGAACCGATTGTCTGCGCCACAGGCCGCCTCTTACGCGGATTCGCCGGCCAGCTTCTCCGCCCGCTCTTTCGCAGCGAGGGCGTCGATCAGCTCGTCGATGCCGCCGTCCATCACCTCCGGCATGTTATGCACCGACACCTTTACCCGATGGTCGGTCACCCGGTTCTGGGGGAAGTTGTAGGTCCGGATCTTCTCCGACCGGTCCACCGTCCGCACCTGAATTTTGCGAGCGGCGGATTGCTCGGCCATCTGCCGCTGTATCTCGGCCTCATACAGGCGGGAGCGCAGGATGCGCAGTGCTTTCTCACGGTTTTGAATCTGCGATTTTTCGTCCTGGCAGGTAACGACCAGCCCGGTGGGCAGGTGGGTCAGGCGCACCGCCGAATCGGTGGTGTTGACCGACTGGCCCCCCGGTCCGCTGGATCGAAAAACGTCGACTTTGATCTCTTTTGGATCGATCTGCACTTCGACGGGATCGGCTTCGGGGGTTACCCAGACCGCCGCCGCCGAAGTGTGGATGCGGCCCTGGGATTCGGTCTCGGGGACTCGTTGGACACGGTGTACTCCCGCTTCGTGTTTCATGCGCGAGAATGCCTGCCGTCCCTTCAGGCTGAACACGACCTCCTTGAAGCCGCCCAAGCTTGAAGGGTTCGAGGACAAGACCTCGGCCTTCCAGCCTTTTCGTTCTGCGTAGCGGTTGTACATCCGGTAAAGGTCTCCGGCGAACAGGGCCGACTCATCGCCGCCTTCCCCCATCTTGATCTCCACGATCACGTCTTTCTCATCGCGGGGATCCTTGGGCACCAACAGGACTTTCAGCTCGTCGGTCAGCCGCTCGGCCTGGGCTTGCTGGTGGATGATCTCTTGCTCGGCCAGCTCTCGCATCTCGGGGTCCGCCTCCCCGTTGAGCATCTGCTTCGCGGACTCCAGGTCGTGCTCCGCTTCTTTTAGCTGCCGGAAGGCAACGACCGTCGCCTCGAGCTCTGCGTTGAGCTTTCCCAGTTCTCTGAGGCGATCCGGGTCGGAGCCGACCGATGGGTCGGAGAGCTGCTTTTGAACATCCTCGTACCTGGCCTCCAGCTCGGCGAGCCGGCCGGAAATGCTCTTATCCAGAACCGGCTCCGGCCGGCCCCGGCTGAGGCTTGAGGATGTCGCCGGGCTTGGAGGAAGGCAGAATCTCGCGGGCTCCAATTACCCCGGTCTCCAACGCCTCCGCTTCGGCAAGCTTCTGGCGTGCGATGACCGCTTCCATGGCTTTGATCGCCACCTCAATCTGGTCGTATGTGGGTGGACGGGTCGTGATCTTCTGCAGGGCCAGCCCGGGAAGGCTGACGAACTTGAAGATCGCGGAGTTGTCCTTGCGCCCCGCGGCCCGGATCACCTCATAGGACGAACCCGCAAGCAGCGGGATCATCAGGATCCTGGCGGCGATCTTGACCCAGATCGGAAATCCCTCGAGAAACAGGTCGGCGACAAAGTGGCCGGCGATCGTAAGAAACATGACGATGAAAAGAAAGTTGGTGCCGCAGCGAACATGCAAAGTGGTGTACTTGTCGATGACGACCGGCTCCAGCGGTTCGTCGTTCTCGTAGGCGTAGATCGTCTTGTGCTCCGCCCCGTGGTACTGGAAGACCCGGCGAATGTCGGGGATCAGCGAGATCAAGAATATGTAGCCGACGAAAAACCCTATCCGGATGGCCCCTTCGATCAGGTTTTGCCAAAGAGGAGTGGTCACCCCGAAGCGGGCTCCGCCGATCTTTGAGATGAGTGCGGGCCCGGCGATGAAAAAGGCCGTGATAAATAGAAACCCGAACGCCATGGAGATTCCCACGGCTTTATCGGCGGCGGCCTCGTCTTCCATCTCTTCGTCAAGAGCCACTTTGGCGGAGATCTTCAGGGCCTTTACCCCGATGGAGAGCGACTCCACGAGCACATAGACACCACGGAAGAAAGGCCACTTCAACCAGTTGTGGCGCTCCTGGTGGTTGGGCAACGGGTAGCCCTCGACCTTGATGTCTTGATCGGGCTTTCGGACTGCTACCGCCCACGAAACCGGACCGCGCATCATGACGCCTTCCATGACGGCCTGGCCGCCGATAGACGGTTTAGTTGCCATTAGAGGAAGTTACGAGGAGGAGACTTTGGGCATCTGGCGCTTCGCGTACTTCTTCTGGAAACGCTCAACCCGGCCCCCGGTGTCCACCAGCTTTTGCTTGCCGGTGTAAAAGGGGTGGCATTCGGCGCACAGTTCCACCCTCAACTCTGACTTGGTGGAGCGCGTGACGAAACTATTGCCGCATGAGCACTTGACGGTGGCCATGACGTATTCGGGATGTATGCCTTGTTTCATTGAACCTTCCCCTCCTCGGGAAGCCTTTGCGCCTAGATCAACAGTAGCACAGGGGCCGTAGCTCCCCGCCCGCGTAGGCGGCAGTCCGGCGGGTGCCGGAGCGGCGCGGATAGGGCCTTCCGCGGTTGCCGGACGGCGCTAAAATTGGCACTGGCCGTAGACAGCTAGCGGTCGTAGTGCTTGCTGCAAGTCAACAACAGTTTGCGCCCTTCGGGCAGCCTGTCGAAACTGATTCTCAGAGACGCCGATGCCGATGCCGACCAAGCGCCTTTGCGGTCGCCCTTCAGCTGGTGTATCCGCAGGGAGGGATGGGTTTCGTCATCATTCAGCAGGCCCAGAGCTTTGAAGAAAGCCTTTCGGTCCGAAGCCGTGAAATCTTTTCCGGAGAACGTAGCGATGAAGGTTTCGGTGAAAACCAGGTTTGGGTAGCCTCTACCGCCCGCGATCGATTATCTCCGCCAGGTCGCGTTCCGTGGCTGCGAGCACCCGGCCCTGCCTGGCGTCCCTTCTGGCGGCCGCCATCAGCTTGCGATGCTCTGGAGTGTAGGCCCAGGCATCCTCCCGGCGAAGCACCACAGCCGGACGCAGAATCACGGCGTCCTGGTCTGGGTCCACCTCCACCTCGAAATCGGTTTCACCCGATACGCCCAACTGAGCCCGAACCTCAGCGGGGAGGGTCAGGCGGCCGGTCTTGTTCATTGCGATCGTTTTCGTGATGTACTCCCGCCGTCTGCTCTAGTCGCCATTGTACCAAATTGACACAATGTCATTTGGCCAAATACGGAGCACCGATGTTAGATTCGGATTTACCGTGAGCTCGCCCGACCAGATCCTTTTGGCTGACTGGCGCCGAAGAACGGCCGAGCTGTACGCCGCGGTCCGCGCATCGGACAGCCCCTCCGATGCCTGGCGGTTGTGGAGGAGGGCCCGCGACGAGCTGTACGCCGGCCATCCCCAGTCTCCGATCCCGCTGGAGGAAAGAGCCTCTTTTGGGGGCTTGACATACTTCGACTACGACTCCGCCGCCCGGATTACGGCCGAAGTTGAGCCGGTGGCGCCCGAGAAAGTGGAGATCGTCGGCAGCGCCGGGAGCCGGTACCTCTTCACCCGGTTCGGCCGGGTCTCGTTCGAGCTTTTCGGCAATTCCGCCCCCCTGGACCTTTTCTGGCTCGAGGGCTACGGAGGCGGGCTGTTTCTTCCGTTTAAGGACGCCGGCTCCAGGCGGACGACATACGGCGGTGGCCGCTACCTGCTCGATACGGTCAAGGGCGCCGACCTGGGCATGCAAGAAGGCCGGCTGGTGCTCGACTTCAACTTCGCCTACCAGCCATCGTGCTCGTACGGCGGCTACTGGGCATGCCCGCTGGCGCCCCGGTCCAACCGACTGGATTTCGAGGTCGCCGCCGGCGAGAAACTGCCGCATAGGGATGCTGTACCCGCGAAACCCATCCGCCTACGGACGTGACTGCTTGGTCGAATTCCGGCCCGCCAGGCCCCTGGTTCGGTGGGCGACGGGGGGGGCTCGGGCTCTCCGGCCCGGCAGGTGCACCGGCGTCTAGCAGTCCTTTTTCAGCGGGCCAACCCTCGACCACACTACATATGGGGGTTGCCGCCCGAAAATCTCTAAATATTGTGGAAATGTGCTTCCAAATTGCCGGCCCGGTTGCTAGCGTCGGCCCCGCCAACTTAATACTCTGTGCTGGGAAGGGGAACTCCGGTGAAAATCCGGGGCGGTCCCGCCGCTGTAACCGGGAACGAAAGCCGATCAAAACCACTGAGACCTCAAGGTCTCGGGAAGGGCGGTAAGTAGGAAGCCCGGCAGCCAGAACACCCAACCCTGCGCACCAACGCCGGCAGCCCGCGTGGACGGGGACTTGCTTGGGAGGTACACCACCTCTTGCTTGCAAGCATCCTCCACCAACGTCTCCCGGCAGAAAGGAGAGGCCGTGGAGCCTTCAGTCCTACCATCCGGCAACCCGTCCGACACGCTCCCGGCGGCGGGAGCAACCCCGCCGGCGCCCAGTCCCTGGGGGCGAGAGGCAAGCCGCACCTACGACGTCATCGAACTGGGCCCGGTGCGCTATCCCTTTGCTCTCGAATACTTCGATATGGGGTGCGCCAATACCTGGTTTCCCAAAGAGATACCTCTGGCCGAAGATGTTGAGGAATTCAACAACGTCCTGACCGGCATGGAGCGCCACTACGTGCAGTGGATGCTCGGCTTCTTCTGCACCGCAGAGAGCCTAGTGGCCAACAACCTCGTGATGGCGCTTTACTCTCAGCTTCCGATTCCCGAGGCCCGCCTGTACCTCGGCCGCCAGGCCTACGAGGAGATGAACCACACCGTCACGTTCGACTACGTGATCAAAACATTGAATCTGAACCGGGACGAGATCTACCGCATGCATGCATCGTGTCCGGAAATGGCGGCCAAGGAGAGATTTGAAACCGAACTGACCCGTGCGCTGGTCGAGGACTCCGGGGACGACGAGGGCGACCGCCTCCGGCGCCTGCTCCGCAACCTCGTCGGCTACTACGTCATCGTCGAAGGAATTTTCTTCTTCTCCGGCTTTCTGGTCGGTCTTTCATTCGAGCGGCGCAGGCTGCTCAAGGGCCTGGGCACCCTGGTCAGGTACGTGCTGAAAGACGAGACCGTCCACCTGGCTTTCGGCGTGGACCTGATCGCCGCTCTGGCCGCCGAGAACCCGCACATCATGACCCCGGAGTTTCGCGGCGAGCTTGCCGGGCTAATCCACCAGGCGGTGCAGCTCGAAGATGAGTACGCGGCCGCGGCGATGCCCGATGCGATCCTGGGGATGAACGCATCCGTGTACACCCAGTACGTGCGCTATATCGCCGACCGGCGGCTTGCCCGCATCGGGCTGCCCAAGGCCTACAACCAGACGAACCCTGCCCGGTGGCTGGCCGCGCACGCCGACATGCCCGAGTTGGTGAACTTCTTCGAGGCTAAGCCCATCGACTATCAGCTGGCGGTTTCCCGCTGAGCCCGCTCGTACTGCCGGCCCTTCAAATCAAGAAAGGAAGACTTTAGATGCAGATCCAAAAGCAAAACGGAACCGGTGAACCGTTTCAAACAGCAAAGCTCAACCGGGTACTCGACGAAGCCGCCCGCGGTCTTGCGGGAGTCGATACCGCCGGGCTGCTGGTCGACGTTGAAGTCGGCCTCTACGACCAGATGCCGGCCAAGCAAGTTGGCTCACTTCTTCTCGACGCCGCGCTTGCCCGGGTCTCGAGCGACCCGGCCTACAGTCTTTTGGCGGCACGGATCCTGTTGTTTGATCTCTACAAGCAGGCGCTTGGCAAGAACTCGTTCAACGATATCCCCGGCGCCCACCGGTTCGGATTTCCCGACTACATAGCGGCGGGGGTGGAGCGGGGCCTGCTCGCCCCGGCGCTGGCCAAGGACTTCGACCTCGAACGCCTGGCCGTGGCCCTCGATTCCCGGCGCGATCTGAAGTTTCGCTTCAACGGGCTTTTCGCCCTGTCGGAGCGATACCTCGTGCGAGACCTCATGGCCGCGGAGTTGCTGGAGGTCCCGCAATTTTTCTGGATGAGAGTCGCGATGGGAGTCGCCGTCAAGGAAGACGACCCCACCTCCCGAGCACTGGATTTCTATGAGGCAATGAGCACCCTGCGGTACGTGCCCTCGACTCCGACTCTGTTCAACGCAGGGACGCCAATGAGCCAGCTGTCCTCGTGCTTTTTGATGGAGACCGAGGATTCAATGGAGAAAATCGGAAAGGCCCTTTGCGACATCATGCAGCTGGCCAAATACGCCGGCGGCATCGGCGCCTCCATCACCAAGCTGCGCGCGACCGGCTCGGTGATCCGCTCAATAAACGGCCGTTCCTCGGGACCGATTCCGTTCGTCAAAATGATGGACGCGGTGATTGCCGGTGTGGATCAGGGTGGCCGCCGCAGGGGGACCCTCGCGGTGTACTGCGAGCCCTGGCATTACGACGTCGAGCGGTTCATCGACCTGAAATCGCGTTCGGGGGATGAGTCCCAGCGGGCCCACGCCCTGAACACCGTGCTGTTCCTCAATGACGAGTTCATGAGCAGGGTGCAGTCCGACGAGGGCTGGTGGCTGTTCGATCCAGACGAGACCCCCGACCTCGCGGAGTTGGTGGGCCTCGACTTCTCGGCCCGCTACGCCCACTACGTCGAAGAGGCTCGGGCGGGGCGAATCCGGATGTTCCGGACACTGCGGGCGCGGGACCTCTTCGCCAGAATGTGCAAGAGCCTCGTCGAAACCTCGCACCCCTGGCTGACCTTCAAGGACCCGGGCAACCTGCGATGCCCTATTTCCAGCGCCGGGGTCGTTCACTCCTCCAACCTGTGCACCGAGATATTCCTTCCCACCGACGAGAACAACGTTGCAGTGTGCAATCTGGCCTCCATCGTGCTTCCCAATCACCTTCGCGAGGGCGCAATCGATTGGGATGCCCTGGCCGGGTCGGCCCGGCTGGCCGTCCGCCACCTCGACGACGTCATCGACGCCAACTTTTACGCGATCGATCAGGCCCGACGCTCGAACAAGACAACCCGCCCGGTGGGCCTGGGAGTGATGGGCTGGTCCGACCTCCTCGAGCGCCTCGGCATCGCGTTCGCTTCACCGGAGGCGACTCATCTTCTCGACCGCCTGATCGAGCACATCAGCTGGCACGCGATCGATGCCTCGTGCGCGCTCGCCGCCGAGCGGGGCAGCTTTGAGGCCTTTGAGGGATCCCATTGGTCAAAGGGTCTGGTCCCCCTGGACACGCTGGCCTTTATCGACGCCGCCCGGGCGGAGCCGGCCGAGGTGGGGCGGCAGGCGCGCCTGGACTGGGATGCTCTTCGCAGCAGAGTCGCGGGGGGAATGCGCAACGGCACGGTGATGGCCATCGCCCCGACCGCAACGATCTCACTGATCGCCGGCGCCAGCCAGTCGATCGAGCCGCCGTTTGCGCTGGTTTACAACCGCAACAACATTTCAGGCAAGTTTCTCGAGGTGAACGAGAACCTGGTCGAGCGCCTCAAGACGGCGGGGCTCTGGGACGAGGTCGGCGAAGAGGTGCTGCTGGCCCGCGGAGACTTGTCCGGCGTCGCCGGGATACCCGAGGAGATCGCAGCTTTGTTCCGCACGGCCTACGAGGTCGGCCCGGGGCCGCTCATCGAGCAGGCGGCGGTCGCCCAGAAGTGGGTGGACCAGGCGATCAGCCGCAACATGTACCTGACCACCCGCGACACCGCCGAGCTCTCCGACGTCTATCTACAGGCGTGGCGGGCGGGGCTCAAGTCGACCTACTACGCCTTCACCCGGCCGTCGATGAGGGCCGAGGCCACCTTTGCCTACGATCAGAACCGCCCCAAGGCGCATCTGCAGGCGGCCCGGCCGGCGACCGTGCCCACGGCTGCGGGTCCGGCGGGCCCGCCGGCCGGGTACGAGCAGTCATGCGCCGCCGATGCCGGCGCCGGCTGCGAATCCTGTCAGTGAGCATCCGATGGTGACGATTCGAAGCGTCCACGGCGCGACGGGCGAGTGGGCGGAATTCGTGGGATGCCCCGACAGCCCGCTGCTGGACCAGATGGAGCAGCACTGTCCCTTTGAGGTGCCTTTCATGTGCTCGATGGGGGCCTGTGGAAGCTGTGCGGTCTCCGTGGTGGAAGGGGGGCAGTGGCTCGATGCGGGCGCCTTCAGCGTCGGCTGCTCGGCGGAGGCGCCGGAAAAGTGCATTCTGCCCTGCGTGGCCGGGGTCCGCCCGGAATCGGCGTCCGGGCCGCCCGATCGCCGAGTGGTGCTGGAGTTGCGCTGACCACCTCCAGTGCTATGCGGCGCCCGAGCATCCTTAATGCAGCGCTATCGCCCTCAGCATCGAGTCGAAGGCGGAAAGTGACGTGAGCTTCAGCAGGCTGACGGCCAGAAGCCATAAACCTGCCCAGGCAAATGCAACGGGCCTGAGCCGCAGCTTGGGGACCGCGACCAGCAAGGCGGCACCCAGCAGTAAGTCGTTGGTTCCGATCACAAATCCCAGCACGCCGGAGTCCATGAAATCAACAATTGCGCCGAGGGGACTGTTTCGGACCAGATCCACAAACGGCCCCGGGTCGATGAATGCCACCACGGAATTAACGAGAAAAACCCCGGCTGTTCCGGCCAGCCCAAGGCCCATGCAGGCGGAATTCCGCCGGGAGCGTGCCGGTAACGAGCGGGCAGTTGGGGATTGGATCAATCCTCCCGGTGTTTTCGGCGAATCGAGCTCGATCGGCGCCTCAGCAACGGAAGCTCCCGGTGTTTGATGAATCCGGCTGCTAATCCCGTACTTTGAGGTGGGAAAAAGGGTCTCGGCGGGATTGCTTTCGGCGGTCACCCGCAGGGAAATGGTTTGGGGGCGCCTTCCCGCCATTGCCGAAAAGCCGGAGTCGCCCGGAATTCGAAGGGTCAGCTCGATGGGAGGAAGCAGGGCTGGATCTGCGGCCTCCGCGCAGGTGTTCCGAACAGCTGTTTGCTCAACCTTCACTTCCAATGCCGACCTTTCC
>JBOGWH010000065.1:0-6115 GCA_050692975.1 Actinomycetota bacterium
CAAACGGCTCAAGTGGCCCCTCTTTGTGGCTGCTCGCCGCGAGGTCCCCCGGAGAGCGCCCAGCGGACTCGCCGGCTTCGACAGAGTTTGAAGGCCGGGCCTTCCGGGTGCTCGGCCCTTCGGAGCAGATAATCGCAGCCTGCTCCGCGGACCCCGATGGTGATGAACCCCCCGCGGTGCAATGCATTATGGATCTGTGGGTGCTGGGGGCCCGGCCCGGAATCGACTGGGACTGGGTGCGCGCCGAAGCCGCCGTCGGCGGTCTTGAAAGAAAGCTCGACGGGCTGCTGGACATCGTGCGTTCTCTAAAGGAGTAGGGGCTTGGGAGTCTGCATCGTTACGGGCGGCGGCGGCCCCGGAATAGGGTCTGCCTGCTGCGAGGCCCTGCTGGGAGAACACGAACTCGTATGGGCGGCGGATGCCGACCTCGACGCCGCGGTCAAGGTGGCCCGCGGACTGGGAGAACGGGTACGCCCGGTCCACATGGAGGTGAGCGACCCGGGCTCGGTGAAGTCCGCGATGGATCACATCTTGAAGCATTCCGGAAGAGTCGACGTTCTGGTCAATTCCGCAGGGATAACGGATGGCGCCCCCGCAGCCGAAATCGATGAAGCGCTTTTCGAGCGGATCATCTCGACGAATCTCCGGGGGCCGTGGCTGTGCAGCCGGCTGGTTATCCCACCGATGATCAGGCAGGGCGGAGGCGCCATCATCAACATCAGCTCCGTCAATGCACTCGGTGCCCAAGACGGCTTTTCGGTCTACGCCGCCTCTAAGGCCGGAGTCCTGGCGCTGACAAGGGGAATCGCTTTCGATTACGGACCGCAAGGGATCAGGTGCAACGCGGTTTCCCCCGGCTGGGTTCCATACGATCCCGGCCAGCCTGGGTTCGAATCACATCGAACCAAGCGCCAGATGATCCCCCGGCAGATCGAGCCGAAGGACATCGGCGGGGCCGTAGCTTTTCTAGCCGGCGACGCCGCCCGCGCCATCACCGGTCAGAACCTGGTCGTCGATGCAGGCTCCAGTTCCATGCTGCGTCCGAGGGCAGGGGCATAGTTAAGGGCACTTGAGATTGAACCCCCACGAAGGCGACCTTGAAGAGGCCGCTCTTACGAGATTTCCTTATGAGGAGGATCCCGACCTATCCTGGGGCGCAGATTCGACTGATGACCTGCCTTACGACGGCGAAATTCCGGAAGAAATCATGCGCCGGGCTACCGCCCGGCGGCAAAATCGAGGAACTACTTGAAGGGACAAGCCGCCGGTAGTTTGCGCCGGTTTGCAGTTTGGCAAGCGCCATCCGGGTGGTTTCCCGCGACATCGACTCTTTACGGCCCGCTACGCGCTCGACGGCTCTCCGGAGGCATAGCGGTAGGACGCCTCAACGATCTGCCATACGGTCTCGAGCTCTTCCGTTGTCCTAGGTCCGTAAACCATCAAAGAATTTGGCGGCATGAAGCCCAAATCGACTCCCGGATGGAACTCTCCCCATCCAGCGTCCACCACTTCGCGGGCTAGAGACTCCGGCAGAGCAAGGTGCAGACTTCCGTCTTGCGGCGGGTGCAGATGGGCGAATTCCCGGCCGGCTATGAATGCGTCCCCCGGCCCATTAGCCCTTGATTCCTCCAGGAAAAATGCGCGCGCGCCCGGCACCGAGACGTGGCTTCGGCCGGTCTCGACTCCGGGAAGCTTCAGGACTCGGTCGAAGAGCGCCTCCTGCAGTTCGGTGGGGGCATTGTCGCTTTCCTGTTGATGAGGCATGGTTGGGTTCGTCCGCGGCCGTTCGCCCTGCCGGTCGTGGATCGACAAGCTCTGGTGGCTCATACTCATCGATCCTACCCACCTGACCGGAAGTCCACTTGCCGCGTAAAGGATCCCAACTGCCGCAGCCGGGCCGGTGGCCCTTTTCTAGTCGCCGGGTTGCCCCAGACCTTGCTACCACGCCCAGCTTTCGGGCCAGACCGTCCAGGCGTCATGTCCGCATAATTCCTTGGTGAGAGCAAGTGGCAGCTGCTCGTCAAGTAGAACGGCGCAAGCCGACTCAGGGCGTCGTGAGCAGGCTGCAATTTTTGCGTGGAGCTGAGGAGATTCGAACTCCTGGCCTCTGCATTGCGAACGCAGCGCTCTACCGACTGAGCTACAGCCCCTCTCTTTCAATTATGCCCCGATCCGCTCCGGCGTTTGGCCGGTACGGTATGCGGGTGCGGCCGCAGGGAATCCCGATTCGAGTCCGGGCTCCGGCCCCCTTCCTCAGGCCGGCCAAGGCCTATTCCCGCAGGCGCCGGGTGGCTTCGTCCAAAGCGGTCTTGAGCCCCTGCTGAATGAGGGTGGTCGAAAGGTCTCCCCTCGTCCTTTCTATGATCGACCGGGCTACATCGGTGGTCCTGCGCAGGCCCCCCGTCATCGCATCGGGATAGTCCATGGCGATGAGCAGGTAATACATGTCGTCCATGGCCGACAGCAGCTCCTCGGACCTTTGAAGCCGGCCGTCGCGCATCAGGTCCAGCAGGTGGCGGCGGAGCTCTCCGATCGCTTCGCCCATGCCGTTTAGATATGCCGCCGGCTCCACCCCGATGTCCCCTGCAGTGGGAAACTCCAAGCCGAATACGAGGGCATAGGTCATCCGGGCCTCGGCGTATTCCTTGGCGGCGTCGTGAAAGAATCCCGCGTGACGAATGTCTGGGTGGGCCGACATGGCTTCATCGGCCTCGCGCAGCGCCGCGGCGCCCTGAGCCAGAAGCTCATCCGCCTGCTCCCGGTCCCGGCGGTGCACCGCCCGGATTGCATTTGCCGAATGCCTCACCACGTTCCTGCAAAGCGGCAGGCCACGTTCACGGGCCTTGTACTTTGCATCCAGGCGCTCGGTGAGCGAGCTGCGGATCGCGTCCAGGTCCATGGGGGTCAGGCTATCTTCTTGAGGGGGCCGGTGTCGGCCGGTGCGAACTAACCTCCGGTTACGGCGAGCGCCTCGTCTTCGTCGGGAGTAAAAAAGTCGAGGGTCCCGGCGCGGGCCGCGGGCGTCTCCGTTTTTCCTCTACGAACCACCACTACCTCGCGAGGAGCGACGGCCCCGGAGCGACCTGAAATCGTCCCCGGTCTGAAAGACATTCCGTCGTCCAGCGTCAGCTTCACCTTGTCATCCGCCTTAAGCACCACCTTTGACGACGGCCGAACAACAACCGCGGCACTGGAAAAGTCCGAACGGCGGGCATACGCCGATGCTCCGTTTCCGCTCGCAATGACTGGGCCGCGGAGGGCCGGCGGTTCGTAGGCAGGTTGAAAGGGCTGGTATGAAAGCGGACGCCGGGGCTCTGCGGCGTAAGCGGGCTCGGCGGGGCGAACCGCCGCCGGGGGCCCGCCGGCAAAAGACCGGGCCGGCGGCGCAGCGGCAACGGCCCGGGCCATCGGCGCGGCATAGCCGCCGATATTGCGGCTGCGTATCAGGTAGCCGACGAAGGCGCCAAGCGCGATATCGGCAAGTACGTGAATCCACAGAATCAGGTGAAGCCCGGGAAGCATCCCGAAAGCCAGGCTTGCGACCGCAGTTCCGACGAGCCATGTGAACACTCGCCGCCTGCGTTCAAGTGCCATCCGGCGAGAAGCGGAGTCGTGAGGTCCGGGCGGCATCACCACCCACCGGCCTCCTCGAGTTGCCTGTCCGGATCCCAGCGCTTGAAGTCCTCGGTTAAATGACGTGACGGTCGTTGATGGGGAGGCGTTTAGTCTAGCCCTGAGGAGAACCGGTAGAAACACCACTCCCCAGAGCGCCGCGAGTAAGGCCACGAAAAATACGGTCAATACTCATTCCCCTACGGGCACTACATCTGGTCTGCAGCGGAAGATAACACCCTAGATATAGCGCTGCGCGGATTTCGCGAGCTTTTTCTTCCTAACCTTGGAAGGATTCTTGCCGACCTTTAGTTGCCGGGAAATTTTTCAATTGTTAGTAAGCTTCCAGATCATGCTGAAAGTGAAGCCGTCGAGCGCCCCGGTCTGGGAAAACAAGGCCGACCTTTTCGCGATCGGCGCCTATAAAGACACCGGCCTGGGCGCATCTGCGGCCGTCATCGACGCAAAGATGAACGGTGCCCTGACCGGCCTCGTAGCCAGAAAAGCCTTCAAAGCGGAGGTGGGAGAAACCATCCTGGTTCCCGCCGGCGGGAAGTTGAAAGCCGAAGCCGTACTGCTCGTAGGCCTGGGAGAGTCGGGCGGCTTTGGGCCCGAAACGGTCCGCCGGGCCGCCGGCGCCGCCGCCCGTGCTTCAGAAAGGTACAACACGATTGCGGTCGACCTCGCCGAGGGAGTCCAAGGCGGGCCGAGAGCCGCGGCAGAAGGTGTGCTTCTCGGGGCGTACCGATTCAGCCGCTTCCTCAGCGAAAAGCCCGGAGGGACGGAGCAAGCCATTATCTGCGGCATCACCAAAGCGGAACTAGAGCGTTCTCGCATCGTGTGCGATGCGACGCTGTGGGCCCGCGACCTGGTCAACGAGCCGCCGAGCAACCGGGCCCCCGCAGAGTTCGTCAGGCTGTGCCGGGAGCGGGCCGAGACCCGCGGCATCAAGGTCGACGTCCTGGACGAAAAGGCGCTTGCAAAGCAGGGAATGAACGGGATCCTGACGGTCGGGCGCGGAAGCGACTCCCCGCCGAGAATGGCCGTCTTTACGTACCAGCCCAAAAGGCCCAAGCGGTTCATCGGCTTGATCGGAAAGGGCATCACCTTCGACTCCGGAGGGCTTTCTCTGAAGAGCGCCGACGGGATGGAGACCATGAAGATGGACTGCTCGGGGGCCGCGGCGGTCGTCGCAGCCACGACCGCGCTGGCGGAGCTGCAGCCCCGCACAAAAATAGTCACCGCAATTGCTCTGGCCGAGAACATGCCCGGGGGCCGGGCCGCCAAGCCGGGCGACGTCATCCGGCACTTCGGGGGCCGTACCTCCGAGGTACTCAACACCGACGCCGAGGGCCGGCTCGTCCTGGCAGATGTGCTGGCCTGGATGTCGGCCCAAAAGCCGCTGGCCATGGTCGACGCGGCAACGCTCACCGGCGGCATGATGGTGGCGTTGGGGACCAAGGTTGCCGGAGTGCTGTCCAATCGCGAGAAGCTGGCGGCCGAACTGATTGCGGCTTCGAGCACGTCGGGGGAAGCGCTGTGGGAGCTGCCTCTCGTAGACGATTACCGGCAGAACCTGAAAAGCGCGGTGGCCGACATCAAGAACATTTCGGACTCACGCTGGGCATCCCCCATCATCGGCGGGCTGTTCCTGCGGGATTTCGTCGGCGACGTACCCTGGGCCCACCTCGACATTGCCGGCCCGGCCTGGGCATACAAGGACGAGCACTATTGCGCCAAGGGGGCCACCGGATACGGCACCCGCCTGCTGGTGGACTGGGTCACCTCGCTGGACGACAATTAGCCGATATGGAACTGGAAGGCCACCCGACTCAGGACATCGTCGACGAGCTCCGAAAACGCGGGGCGAATGTATATCCGGGCGACCATACCGGTCCCGATGCCGCCTCCATGCAGATCGCGCAGCGCCACGCCGAATCCCAGCAGGGAGTCTGGATCTTCCTGCCCGACGCGGCGTACGAAACCGACATAGACGACATTAAGTAGGAGGCGAAGAATGACCAGATGGGAATATGCAAGCGTCCCGATAATCCCCCACGTGGCCCAGGAGATCCTCAACAACTGGGGAGAAGACGGCTGGGAGTTGGTGGCCGTTTTCAGTCCCCCCGATGTGGGCGGCGTGGTCGCCTACTTCAAAAGGGAAAAACCCGAACTCTAGGGCCGGTGGTCGGTGGGCCGCCCGGCGATCAGGGCCAGAGCGTGAGGCAAGACCCCGATTATCGCTTCCAGGCATTCAACCACCGCCCGGGGGTTGCCCGGCAGGTTCACGATCAGAGTCTGCCCGGTGATCCCCGCGGCGGCGCGTGAGATCGCTGCATAAGGGGTCTTTTGCAGGCTCACGCTGCGCATCAACTCCGCCAGCCCCGGGACCATCCGGTCGCACACCCGGGTGGTGGCTTCCGGCGTGACGTCCCTGGGGGCGACTCCCGTGCCGCCCGCGGTGAGGATCAAAGCGGCTCCCTTGGCCGCCAGCCTCCTCAGC
>JBOGWH010000066.1:0-1822 GCA_050692975.1 Actinomycetota bacterium
CCTCGGAGGTGATCCTCAACTCCTTGGGCATGCCCGTGGCAAGCTCCCGTCCCCGCACCTCCGCGGTTTCCTCGTCGGGCAGAGGAAAAGCAGAGCCGATCTCAATCTTGAGCTGCTCGGCGGTGCGCTCGCCGACGACGATGGAGTATTCCTTTCTGATGTGGCGCGAGATGGCTTCGTCTATGTCGAAGCCGCCGACCCGGATCGACTTGTTGACGACAAGGCCTCCCATTGACAGCACGGCAACCTCGCTCGTCCCTCCACCCAGGTCCACGATCAGGTTGCCGGTGGGCTCGTGTATCGGCAACCCCGCTCCGATGGCCGCGGCGACGGGCTCTTCGATCAAATGCGCGGAGCGGGCCCCGGCCGCCAGCGCCGCCTCCTGCACGGCCCGGCGCTCAACCTCAGTGATGGCCGAGGGGATGCAGATGAGGGCCCTGGGACGGGGAATGCGTTTGCGGACTCCAACTTTGTCCATCAGCAGACGGATGTAGCGCTCGGTGATGTCGAAGTCGCTGATGGCCCCGCGGCGAAGAGGCCTGTCCGCCACGATGTAGCCCGGTGTTCTGCCGATCATGCGAAAAGCTTCTTTGCCCATCGCAAGGACCTGCCCGTTGTCGCGGTTAAGGGCGATTACCGTCGGCTCGTTGAGAACTATCCCTCTGCCGGTCGCATAGATCAGGGTGTTCGCCGTGCCCAGATCGATGGCGATATCACGGCTCATTTAGGCCCGGATGGCTTTGATTGCCTCTGGGTTCGCAGCGCCTTGATGGCGCGCCGGAATGCGACCACGGATTTGGCCGGATCGTTTGCAGCCCGGTGACGGCGGGCCATTATCCAGATCATGGTCGTGGCCATGACTGCGCCGAACAATAGATAGGTCATAACGACTCGCAGAGTATATTCCCCCTCATTTAGGCCCCTTCGGCCCAGCGCGAGGTCCCGTCGGCAAACAGCTCTTTTTTCCAGATCGCGGCCGAAGTCTTAAGCGAATCGATGCAGAACATGCACGCTTCGAATGCCTCCCGGCGATGGGGCGCCGATACGGCGATGATGACCGAGGTCTCCCCCACCTCGAGACGTCCGGTCCGGTGCTTGAGCAAGACCGCTCCGAGCCCCCACCTGGCCGCAGCCTCCTCGCCTATCTCGGTCATCCTGGCCACAGCCATGGCCTCATAGGACTCGTATTCAAGGGCGGTCACCTCTGCCGAATCGCTTGAATCTCTGACCACGCCCGCGAAAACGACCACGGCGCCGTCGGAAGATACGGCGATCTGCGATTCTGCCGGAAGCGACAGCGGCGAGGCGCTTATCTCGGCTCTGACCTTCATGCGTAGACCACATCCTGGACGGCTTCCCTGACCGGCTCGGTATCGGGGATCTCGTCGGGATCCGAAGCGGTCCACTCCCAGCGGACCGTGAGGGTCCGGTCGACGACCAGGATGCGGCGTCCGTTTACTTGGTTATAGTGCACCGCAATTCCGTCCAGAAAACCGGCGAACTCTCCGGCGATCTGACGGTTGAAGTCGCTGAGTAGCGGAAATCTAAGGCCGAGCTTGGAGCGGAACGCCGCGTTGGAGAAATGCGACTCCACCGAGATTCCGGCGATTTCCGCCCCCATGGCCAAGAAGTCGTCGTACTTTGCCTCGAACTGAGACAGCTCGGTACTTCACCCTCCTGAAAAGTTCAACAGGTAGAAGACCAGGACGACGGCCGCGTGGTCGGCCAGCAAGCCCGACAGCGAAACCAGCTCCCCGTCGGTGCCGGGAAGTGAGAAGTCGGGCGCGGTCATACCCGGTTGCAGCATGGCCCAACATTAACG
>JBOGWH010000067.1:0-4448 GCA_050692975.1 Actinomycetota bacterium
AAATCGAGACGAAGGATAAGGATATGAACCAAATGAGGTCTTCAATGAGGCATTTCCTATTGGCGCTGGGCGCCGTTGTGGCGGCGCTGTTGCTCCAGTTGCCTGCAATCGGCCAGATGGGCCAACCCGGAGCCAGCGGCCAGCCTGGCGAGGGTCAGACCGAGACCGGAAAGTCGGAGGGCCGCCCCGATGGCGCCGCCGGCGCCAACTCTTACGTATCCGGCCCCGCAGCCAAAACCAATGGGATGGGCCAGTCCAGCTCGAACATCGGAATCGACGAGGAGATCGAAGTCGACACCGAGGGGGGCACGGGCGCGAAGACGACGGCGACCACGCCCTCGACCGGTACCACAACGCCAAGGAGATCGACCGGCGCTTCCGCCACTTCATCGCGGGCCCGATCTTCGGGAACTCTGGCGACCTCCTCGGACATCCCCGTCATCATCCTGATGCCCAACACCGCGGTGGCCGCGACGTCGCCGGCTGAGACTGCCTTCTCCGACGTCCAGGAAGAGCAGGCCGAGACCGCGCCTTCGGAAAAGGCGCAGCCGGCCACAAGGTCCGACTCAACGAAGCCCACGGCTACGCGGTCCGTCGCCAGATTCGCAGGCATCCTGATCGTTATCGCTGCGGGCTACCTCCTTCTTCGCCAGCCAAAAACACGCTGACACTCCGGGGGCAATCGCCCCAATATCGTTGATATCCCGGCCGCGAAGGGTAAGTATTAGATCTCAGTGATCTCCAAACGCCGATGGGGAATCTCCAGTCTTCCGGCCGTGTTGGCGCTGGGAGCTTTGATCCTCCTCACGCTGGGCCCTCCCGCAGCCGGTCAGACTCCTGAGCCGGACCAGGGAGATCCGGGGGCCGATGGCCCGGGAATAATCGACACCAGCGGAAGCAACGGCCAGTCCGGAAGCAGCGGGAATAAGGGGGCCTCACGCAGAGGAGCAACCTCGTCGTCCCTTCCCGGTGCCTCCGGATTCTCACCCGGTGGTGACGATTCTGAATCCGGTTCGGAAACGAAGAGTGCCGGCTCCTCGGCCGCAGCCCGAAGGGCGAGCCGCGCGGTGGGCGAAGGGTCGACTGCCGTACCGGTGATCCTGCTGCCGGCCCTCCCGCCGGTGATCGAGCTGTCGGGGGGTACCGCAGAGACTGCCCGGGAATCCCTTTCGAACCCTGGCTCGGGGCAAACCCGCACGCAATCCCGAGGCCCATCGTGGATTGGCTTAATCCCGGTCCTGGGCGCCCTCATACTCGGCTACCTGCTGTACCGCAATCCCCGGACGGGCTAAACAGCCTCGGCTTCAGCCCGGCCGAGCTCTTACTTCACCAGAAAAGCAGCAGCAAACAACGCCAGGCCGAGGGGGACCAGGCCGATTCCCATGCCGAACCCGATATCGAGTGCGGCCAGCGCAAAGCAAACAACCGCACCCAAAATGAGACCTTTAGAAGCATTCACGTGCAGCAGTCTACTTAGTGAGGTGGCTCTCGAGGCGGCGCGTTGCCCAGAGGGCGCAGGTCCAGCCGAGCACGCCGAGATAAGCGACGTTCACGAAGGTCTCGGCCCCCACGGCCCCGGTGGTGAGAGAACGCAGGAGCTCCACGCCGTGGTAGAGGGGGGTGAAGCGGACCACCGCCTGCAAGGCCTCCGGATAGATCGACAGGGGAAAAAAGGTAGCGGAAAACAAAAAGAGCGGCTGCACCAGCAGATTCATCACCTTGTCGAAGTCGTCGGTGGTTCGGATGAACGTCATCAATAACAGCGCTGCGGCCGAGAAGGAAACCGAGATGAGCACCGATGCCGGAAGGGCCAGCCACCCCCAGGGCGACAAAACCAGCCCCATGGCCAGCATCACGATAAAAAAGCCCAGGGAATACAACGACCCCCTGATCTGTGCCCAGATCAGCTCACCGAGGGCGATGTCCGATACGCCCAGAGGTGTCGACAAGATGGCGTCGTACGTCCGCTGGTAGTGAAGCTTGAAGTAGGGATTAAAGAAGCCCTCTGTGATGGCTCCGTTTAGACAGGATGTGGCCAGCATTGCAGGCGCCACAAAGGCGGCATAGGGGATGTCGCCGGCGACGCCTTTGATCTCGCCGATCATCGAGCCGATCCCCAGGCCGATGGCCAGCAGGTAGAAAACCGGCTCGAAGAAGCCCGAGAAGATCACCATAAAGGTATGGCGGTAGACCAGCATGTTGCGCTGGACCAGCCGCCAGGCCCTGCGGAAGGAAGGCCCTCGAGCGGTCCGAGCCGGCCTGAGCGAAGCGGGGGCCGAGCTCACGTCTCCATCTTCTGCCGCAGTTTCCTGTGGGCGAACCAGGCTCCCCCCGCCGCCATCACAAGCAGGTAGGAGGTGTGCACAAGAGCCGGCCCGGGCCGCAGGGTCCCCAGGGCGAAGCCCCTAACCAGGGCCACACCCTGATACAGAGGAGTTGCGTAGGCCACCGGTCGAAGGACTTCGGGAAGCCTTTCGACCGGAAAGAAGGTGCCGGAGAAAAGGAACAGCGGGGTTATTACGAAGCGAAACATCCCGGTCAGGTCGTTGTAGTGGTCCTTGGGGGCGGAGTAACCGATGAGTACCCCGGCGAACGCCAGCCCCGTCAGCACCGCGGCGGGGATGGCAAGAACAGAAAGGGGTGAAGAGGTCAGCCCGAAAATCACCATGATCAGATAAAACGGGACGGCCACGGACAAGAGCCGGACGGCGCCCCAGCCGAGCTCGCCCGCGACGATGTCCCGGACCGAAAGAGGGGTTGCCAGCATCGCTTCGTAGTTGCGATACCAGGTGACCTTGGAGATCGTCGGGAAGCTGAACTCAAAAGTGGCCGTCTGCATACAGGCCGCCGCCAGCACTCCCGGTGCAAGAAAAGCCAGATAGCCGAAGCCCCCGAAACCGCCGGGGCGGGTTCGCTCGATAAGCGATCCCAGGCCCAGGCCCATGGCCAGGAGAAACAAAAGCGGGTGAAGAAAAGAGAAGAAGATGGAACTGCGCCAGGTACGTTTGTAGACGGCCAGATTGTGTTCGATAACCCGGGCCCAGCGGGTTGCCCCTGCCCCCGGTGCCCTGAGGTCGGCGGCCATCAGTCGATCAGGGTATGTCCGGTCAGCCCCAGGAAGACGTCCTCCAGGCTTGCCCGGCGGACCAGCGCGCTCTGCATCGCTATACCCCTGCTGTGGATCAGGGAAAGGGCGTGTTCCCCGTCGTCGGCGTAGAGGAGGATGCGGTCGGGCAGGTGCTCCACCCGCCGGGCAACGGTCTCCAGAAAGCCATTGAGTGAACTCCTCGATTCATCCGGGAGTCTGAGCTCGACGACCTCCCTGGTTACGTGGCGTTCGATCAAGCCCCGTGGGGTGCCCTCTGCGACGACCTTCGCCTTGTCCATGACCACTAGGCGGTCGCAGAGCTGCTCGGCCTCATCCATGTAGTGGGTCGTGATCACGAGAGTGACTCCGCGCTGCTTGAGCCGGTAAAGGCGGTCCCAGACCAGGTGGCGGGCCTGCGGGTCGAGCCCGGTCGTCGGCTCGTCGAGCAGGATAATGGATGGATCGTTGATCAGAGCGCGGGCGATAATCAGCCTGCGTTTCATCCCCCCCGACAGCGGCTCGACCTTGTCTTTTGCCCGGTCCGACAGCTGCATGAATTCGAGCAACTCCTGCGTTTTGGCCCGAGCCTCGGATTTGGCGATGTGGAAATAGCGGGCGTACATCAAGAGGTTCTCGGAGACGCTGAGCTCGTTATCGAGATTGTTGATCTGGGGGACCACGCCGAGGCGGGCCTTGATTTCTGAGGCGCTTGCGGCGGGGTCCATCCCGGCCACCCTCAACGTCCCCTCGGTCACCGGGGAGGCGCATCCGATCATCCTCATGGTGGAGGTCTTGCCGGCGCCGTTGGGCCCGAGAAAGCCAAAAGCCTCGGCTGCTCCGACCTCAAAGTCGATGTGGTCGACCGCGGTGAAGTCTCCGAACCTTTTGGTCAGGTCCCGCGCAACAATCGCCGGCCCGATGTTTTCAGCCACCCTCGATTGTAGGGCTATCGTCTGGCCACGAAGTCCCTGAGAACGAAGGTTCCTTTCTCCGCATCCGCGGCTAGAAAGACCCGGCCGCGGGTGCGGCGGGCGAGTTCGTCCATGAAGCGGGTCAATCCCGGATCGTCCTCGAGCATGAAGATGTTAAGGGTGACGCCGTTGTTGGAGAGCCTCACGGCCTCCGCGAGGGTTTTGTGGATCGTTTCCGGCAGGGGGGGCCAGGCGAAGAACGAATATGGCCCCCCGCCGGGCTCTGCATCCGGTGCGCTGTAGCCCGCCACGCCGAGCAGTTCGGCCAGCTCATCGGAGCCGATCAGCTCTTCCAGCTCCGAGAGATCACCCAGGCCACCGAGCCGGTATCGGGGCTGAGGACGATCTTCGAGGTGTGCGGTCGGCTCTCCGTCGGTCACCATGATCAC
>JBOGWH010000068.1:0-1963 GCA_050692975.1 Actinomycetota bacterium
CCTCCTCCGGATGCAGCCGGTTGTAGCGCTCGGTCTCCAGCGCCTCTTCCCGCAAAGCCTTGTAGCTGGTTGCGCTCCAGACGTCGGCGGCCACATCGTGGGCTTCGTAGAGCATCTTCTGGGCCCGCAGTACCTCCGTGGCGAGAATCGACCCGCTGCCGATCAGCTGGGCCCGGTGTTTTCGCTCCCCGGGCGCCGAGCGGAACCGGTACAGGCCCTTGATGATCCCCTCGTCGCAGTCCGGGGGCTTGGCGGCCATCACATAGTTCTCGTTGTAAAGGCTCAGGTAATAGAAGACGTCCTCGCCTTCGGCGATCATCCGGCGCAGTCCATCCTTGACGATCACCGCGGTTTCGTACGCAAACCCCGGATCGTAGGCCCTGCAGTTCGGAACCGTCGTGGCAAGAAGCTGGGAATGCCCGTCGGCGTGCTGCAGGCCCTCGCCGTTCAAAGTCGTGCGGCCGGCGGTGCACCCCAGCAGGAAACCGCGGCCCCGCACGTCGCCGAAGGCCCAGATGAAGTCCCCGATGCGCTGGAAGCCGAACATTGAATAAAACAAAAAGAACGGAATCATGTGCTCGCCGTGGCTGGCGTAGGCCGTGCCTGCGGCGCTGAAGGTCCCCATGCTGCCGGCTTCGGTAATACCTTCCTCCATGACCTGGCCGTCCTTGGCCTCCCTGTAGGAGAGAAGCATGTTGTAGTCCACCGGCTCGTAGAGCTGGCCCACGGGCGAATAGATCTTGAAGTCTTTGAACAGTGACTCCATTCCGAAGGTCCTGGCTTCGTCGGGAATGATCGGGACCACTCTGCGGCCGGCCTCGGGGTCTTTCATCAGATCTCGCAGCAAGCCGACGAACGCCATCGTCGTGGAGACTTCCCGGTTCTTTTCCTCCGTGCCGTCGTCGAAGACCTTGTAGACCCCGTCTCCCGGCAGGACCAGAGGAGCGGCATCCACCCGCCGGGCGGGAATGAACCCGCCGAGCTCCTCCCGCCGTTGCTTCATGTAAAGGATCTCCTCAGAATTCTCGCCGGGGTGGAAGAACGGCGGCTCCAGGCCGGTGAGCTTCGCCTCGGACACATCCAGCTCAAGGCGTTGGGCAAAGCTGCGCAGCTCCTCTTCGTTCATCTTCTTTATCTGGTGGGTCGAGTTGCGACCCTCGACCTCGCGCCCGAGCGACCAGCCCTTGACCGTCTTGGCCAGGATGCATACCGGCTTGCCCTGGGTTTCGACGGCGGTCTTGAAGGCGGCGTACACCTTGCGGTAGTCGTGGCCCCCGCGGCGCAATCGCCAGAGATCGTCGTCGGAAAGGCCTTCGACCATTTTTTCCAGACGGGGGTCCGAACCGAAGAATTGCCGGCGAATGTAGGCGCCGGACTCTATCGAGTACCTCTGGAACTCACCGTCGAGGGTGCGGTTCATTTTGTCGAGCAGGATGCCCTCGGAGTCGCCGGCCAGCAGCGGGTCCCATTCTCTGCCCCAGATCACCTTGATCACATCCCAACCGGCGCCACGGAACAGGCCCTCAAGCTCCTGAACGATCTTTCCGTTGCCCCTCACCGGGCCGTCCAGGCGCTGGAGGTTGCAGTTGACGACGAAGACAAGGTTGTCGAGACCCTCGTTGGAGGCCACGTGCAGGGCGCCGGTGCTTTCGGGCTCGTCCATCTCGCCGTCGCCCATGAAAGCCCATACCCGCTGGTCGGAGGTGTCCTTGATCCCCCGGTTCATGAGATACCGGTTGAACTTGGCCTGGTAGATGGCCAGAAGCGGGGAAAGTCCCATCGAGACGCTGGGATACTCCCAGAAGTCCGGCATGAGCCTGGGGTGCGGGTACGAAGAAAGGCCCGGCGCTGCGGCCTCCCGCCGGAAGTGCTCCATCTGGTCCTGGGTGATGCGCCCTTCCAGATACGCCCTCGCGTAGATGCCGGGGGCGGAATGGCCCTGGAACCAGACCTGGTCGCCGCC
>JBOGWH010000069.1:0-2205 GCA_050692975.1 Actinomycetota bacterium
CCGCCCGCACCGCCACACCCTGCCCGTCGCAGATCGTGCCCACGTCGTGGGCGTGGATTTCCTCGAGAGTGAACGAAACGAGGCCGCCCTTGGCTTCCGGATCTTTCGGTCCGTAGATGGTTATGCCTTCAACGGCCCCCAGGGCGTCGAGAGCGTACCTGGTGATCTCGATCTCGTGATCTCTTACGGCCTTCATGCCGATGTCGTTTAGATAGTCGATGGCCGCGCCGAGCCCCACGGCCTGGGCAAACGGCGGCGTGCCGGCCTCGAATTTGTACGGCACCTCGTTCCAGGTTGAGTGGTCAAGCCATACGTCGAGGATCATCTCTCCCCCGCCGTGAAAAGGCTCCATCGCTTCCAGGATCTCGTGGCGGCCCCACACGAACCCGATGCCGGTCGGCCCGCACATCTTGTGGCCGGTGCCGACGTAGAAGTCGCAGCCGAGGGCCTGGACGTCCACAGGCATATGCGGCACCGCCTGGGCCCCGTCGCAAACCACGACGGCCCCGGCGTTGTGGGCCTCGTCGGCGAATTCGGCAATGGGGTTGATGGTCCCTAGAACATTGGAGACATGCGTGATTCCGAAAACTTTCGTGCGATTGTTGATCAGCCGCCTGAACGCATCGGCGTCAAGATATCCGTCCCCGTCGACGGGGACCGCCTTCAGCACGGCTCCGGTGTCCCGGCACGCCAGCTGCCAGGAAACCAGGTTGGAGTGGTGCTCCATCTCGGTCACCAGCACCTCATCGCCCTCGGTGAGATGGTGGCGGCCCCAGGCGTAAGCCAGCAGGTTCAGTCCCTCAGTGGCCGACTTGGTGAAGATGATCTCGGCGGGCCCGCCTGCCCCGATCAGCTCGGCGACTTTCTCCCTGGCTCCCTCATAAAGGACGGTCGCCCGCTGGCCCAGCGTGTGGACCGAGCGATGAACGTTGGAGTTGTCGTTCTCATCGAAGCGCTTTAGTTCCTCGATGACCCGGCGCGGCCGCTGCGAGGTGGCCCCGTTGTCAAGGTACACGAGCGGGTGCCCGTTTACCTCCTGATCGAGTACGGGGAAGTCCTTGCGAATTTCGGCGGCGTCCACGAGGTCAATTCTACCGCCCCGCCGGAAACGGCCCTCCTCTAGATCGCCCCGCAGAACCTCGCCATCGCGATCACCTGCTTTTGGGACTGGGCCTGGGTCTTGAGGAGAATCTTGCGGATGTGGGCTTTGACCGTCCCGGACGTGATGCCCAGCTGTTTTCCTATCTCGCCCACCGGCCGCCCGGTGCTGAGGTACCGCACGATCTGCAACTCCCTTGAGGTAAGAGCCTGGATCCGGTCGCAAATCCTCCGGTTGGCGTCCTCCCGCTCCTTCATGGTCTCGAGGAGATTTTCCAGCTGCTCGGCAAGGGCCGGAAGCTTCTGGGCGTGGGCCTGCCGGATGGCCTCGGCCACGTCGGCCACGTCGGCGCTCTTGGGAATGAACGCGGCCGCCCCCAGACGCATGGCCCGCGCCACATGGTCGGCGCCGTGAAACCAGGAAAGGAAGATGACATGCCCTTTTGGGATCCAGCCCATCAGCGACCGGGTCACGGCCTGTTCTTCCATACCCGGCATCCATAGGTCGAGCAGAGCCACATCGGGCTGGCGCCTCAGGACCGCCTGGACCGCCTCGGGGGCGCTCGTCGGATGAGCCGACAGCACTCTGATATCGTCGAATTGCTCCAGGGCGAGCGAGAGCACCTCGGCGAATAGCCTCTGAGAGTCGGCGACCAGGACCCTGATCACCCCTTTCCCAAGCGCTTTGCCGGATGCGGAAGGTTTGCTCAACTGTCGATCAGGCCTACTCTCCGGGCGACGTCGATCGCTTCGATCTGAGATCTTGCTCCGGTCTTTCTCAATATGTTCGAGATGTGGTTTCGCAGGGTGCCCAAGCTTATCGACAAGGTCCTTGCCACCTTCTCCACGGGAGCAAAACTCAGTAGCGACAACACCTCTATCTCTCGAACCGTCAAAGTCATCAGACGGCGCCAGGTCTCATCGTCATCGCTCTCGGGCGGCGGCAAAACTTCGAGCTTCTCCCCCGGACCACCCAAGTAAAGGCAACCCTCGCCCGAAATGACCCGCCGCACGACTTCGATTAGGTCAAGAAACCCGGCACTCTTGCTTACGAAGGCGGCTGCCCCCGACTGGAAGGCCTCATTTACCTCCAGGGCTGTGTGAAAC
>JBOGWH010000070.1:0-2247 GCA_050692975.1 Actinomycetota bacterium
CAGGCGCTCCAGCTCGGCCGCGATCATCCGCCGGTGCCGGGGGCTTGCAACCTTGTTGGCGACGCCGAGGACCTGACTGCGCTTTCTCTTGTCCATCAGTTTCACCGCCCGCCGGGCGACGAAAAAGGATTTGAGCGACGGCTCGACCACCAGCAGAAAGGTCATCTTGCCGCCGCCCCATCCGGTATATGCCTGGCGAACCCCGGCGGCGAGGTCGATCACGACCGACCAGCCCTTTCGCTCGAACTCTTTGATCACGTTGTAGAGCACGATGACCGAGGCCTGAAGCTCCCGGTTGTTCTTGGTCGTTACCTTGCGGAACTGCATGAAATGAATGCCCCGGGGCCCTTTAACCGCGTAGTGCTCGACGGCTTCCCGGGGAGTGACGACCATCTCCCAGCCCTTTTTGGGAACGAAGATTGCGCCGGACGACATAGCCTCCGGATCGGGGGCGTCGACTCCCAGGCTGTAGGCGAGCCCCGGCACCGAATCGGTGTCGATGGCCAGGATCTGCTCGCCCCGCTCGGCAAGGACCCGGCAAAGGTTGCCGGCAATGGTCGATTTCCCCGACCCCCCCTTTCCCAGAAACGCGATCTTCACGCAGTCAACGTAGCAAATTCGTAGTTGCGTCCGAAAGAGCCCCCGTGCGACAACAGGCTAAGCCCGTCCTGCCTTGTCCGCCGGAAGAGCCCCCGTGCGGCAACAGGCTAAGCCTGTCCCGCCTCGTCCGCCGACGACGGCGCTTCCCGGTATGCCTTCACCGCCATGGCGCCGGCAATGATCAGGCCCAGGACGCCCGGAGCGGAGTGCCAGAGCGCCGTACCCCAGCTAACCAGGTTTCTGCCTGCATCCCGGAGCAACAGGACGTGGGTCGCGGTCATCCAGAACGCAGCCAGCACCGCGGCGAGCGATCCCACGAACGGGACGCGGCCGGAGAACATGGCGTACAGGGCAACCGGAACGATCACGAGCCCTGGAACCACGTGGTCCACAACCTCGACCTTGGGCTGCAGGCCCGGAATGACCAGCCCCATCGCCGTGCCGGCATAAGGCGCGACCAGTCCCCACACCCCGACGAGCAACAGCAGGGAGGGGATGACCCGCGACTGGCTTGCGTTCGCTGAACTCGATTCCATCCACGACATGCTACTCAGTGGGCGATTTTCAGGCTGCCCGGGGGGTAAAAGCCTGGACCCGCATCCGGGCTACGAGGGTGCTAACCGGGGGAAAGCCGTCTATCATCGATTCATGAAAATAGCCATATCTGGCAAGGGCGGGACCGGCAAGACCTCCATCTCCGGGACTCTGGCGCGGCTGGCAGCTCGCAGAGGTTACTCGACCCTGGCCCTCGACTGCGACTCAAATCCCAACCTCGGGGCCAGCCTCGGTTTGGACTACACCGATCTCGAAAAGATCATTCCGCTGCCCAAAGCGATCAGAGGCATGGAGCCGATTTCAGCCCAGCAGCTCATCGACAAGCACGGGGTCAAAGCCGCCGACGGAGTCACGCTCGTCATCGCCGCAAGGGTGGAAGAGGCGGGCGGCGGCTGAGTATGCGGCCAACATGCCACCGTGCGTGGCCTTCTGGGAGACCTGATCTCCAAAGACGCTCAGTTCACCATCGCCGACATGGAAGCGGGCCTGGAGCACCTTTCTCGCTCCGACGGCACCCTGCGCCACATCGACATGCTCCTGGTGGTCCTCGAGCCCTACCGCAAGGCCCTGGAGACGGCCCGGCGGACCCTGGCTCTGGCCGGCGATTTGGGGATTCCGAAGATCTACGGGGTGGGCAGCAAGATCCGTGATGAAGTCGAAGCCGAGGAAGTCAAGAGGTTTGCCGGCGAGCTCGGCCTGCCGTTAATCGGAGTCATCCCCTACGACGACAACGTTCGCCTGGCGGACCGCGAGGGCTCTGCGGTTATCGATCTTTCTCCGGAGACCGAAGCAGTAAAAGCCGTAGAGCAGCTGCTCGACTCGCTAGAATCGGCGGTAGTTCCCGCCTAAGTACTCAAACTTAAATGGAGGGGGATACATGAGGAAAAGTCTGCTGGTCGCCGTCGCGTTGATGCTGTTCGCATCGTCCTGCGGCGGGGGACCTGAGACGGGTCCGGGGCCCGCCACTCCCACATCTACAACCCGTGAAGAAGCAAACGTCGGGGAATGGAAGACCTGGGTTGTTTCTTCGGGCTCTGAAGTGCAAGTGCCCCCTCCCCCCGCCCCCGGATCGGCTCAGGAAAAACAAGAGAT
>JBOGWH010000071.1:0-1844 GCA_050692975.1 Actinomycetota bacterium
CCTGCTCACGGCCGAGCAGGAAGTCGAACTCGCCATGCGGATAGAGGCGGGGCTGATGGCCGAGGAGATGCTGGTTCGCGACAAGCTCGACCTTGCCAAGATCGAAGAGTTGGCGGAGCGGTCTTGCCTGGATATCGGCCCGGGAAAGATGAACCCCGACAAGGCCAAGGAGATCTGCCGGCGCATCGAGCGCGACGGCGTCCTGGCGAAACGGAAGGTCGTCGAGGCCAACCTCCGCCTGGTCGTTTCCATCGCCAAGCGGTACGTGGGTCGGGGCATGCTGTTTTTGGACCTGATCCAGGAGGGAAATCTAGGCCTCATCCGGGCCGTCGAGAAATTCGATTACACCAAGGGCTACAAGTTCTCCACCTATGCCACCTGGTGGATTCGCCAGGCCATCACCCGGGCCATCGCGGACCAGGCCCGGACCATCCGGATCCCCGTCCACATGGTCGAGACGATCAACAAGCTGCTGCGGATCCACCGCCAGCTGATGCAGGACCTAAACCGGGAGCCCCTGCCCGAAGAGATTGCCAAGCACATGGAGATGTCGACCGACAAAGTGCGGGAGATCATGAAAGTTTCTCAGGAGCCGGTCTCCCTGGAGACCCCGGTCGGCGAGGAAGACGATTCGCACCTCGGCGACTTCATTGAGGATTCAGATGCGGTCATCCCCCTGGATGCGGCATCATTTATTTTGCTTCAGGAGCAGCTGGACAGCGTGCTCCACACGCTGTCGGAAAGAGAGAAAAAGGTGATCCAGTTGCGCTTCGGATTGCACGATGGGACGCCGAGGACCCTGGAAGAGGTGGGCCGGGAATTCGGCGTCACCAGGGAGCGGATTCGCCAGATCGAATCAAAGACGCTGTCGAAGCTGCGCCATCCCTCCCGCTCGCAGAAGCTGCGCGACTACCTGGAGTAGCCCCGGGCTATTCGTAAATGCCCGGTGCGGTCTTGTACGACGAGCCGTTCGATTTGGTTTTCATTTTCTGGCCCGCCCTGCCCATGGCATCCAGGGCCACAATCTTGCCCTTCCTCACGCCGGCCCCGACAGCCTGGTTCACTTGCTCCATCACCGCCTGGTAAGTGGGAGTCTGCTTGACTTTCTTCCAACTCCGGTTGATCTGCTCATAGCGGTCCCGCCCGGCCTTTGAGCCTTGAACGTATCCGACCGCGAACCCGATCAGGGCTCCGCTTTTGAATCCCATGGCTACCTCCGTTTCATTGCCGAATCAACGAGGCAATCATTCCCCGAAGTCCAACTGTACAACCAAAGAAGCCGGCTCGTGGGTCGTTGTATCATTGAAACAACTCGGCGAAAAGCCGGCTTCTTCCGGGGTAGCGAAATTGGCATCGCGGCGCCCTGTTAAGGCGATGATTGTCGGTTCGAGTCCGACCCCCGGAGCCGTCATTCAGGCAGTTTTTCAAGAAAATCTGTCTATTAGGTGGCGCCCGGCAGTGGTCGGCCTAGAATGGTTGGGAGGGCACGGCCATGGGGGAGAAGGGAACGGACCCATGCGGGACAATCTGGGCAAGGCGGCTGCAATCTTTCTGGTGATAGTCGGCCTTTTCTACCTGCTGTTTCTCGGGGCCAGCGCCCTGACCGACGCGACGACCCCGGTCGCCGACAGGGTGAAACTCGGCGGCATCTCGATTATTGGTGGGTTTGTGCTGTTGATAGGGCCCATGCTGGTCAAGCGATTTCCCCTGGCCGGGCCTGCGGTGGTGGGGGTGGCCTCTTTGCTGGTGGCCGTTTTCTGGCCGCCCATGGTCATGTTGCTGATTCCGCTGACCATTCTGGTGGCGGCGGCCGCCGTCTATCAGGGTCTTCAAACCAGGCGGAA
>JBOGWH010000072.1:0-4570 GCA_050692975.1 Actinomycetota bacterium
CAGTAAGGGTATCTCAGACTTCCGGCTCCCAGGCTGCCCAACGGTCGACTTCAATTCGCACCACGGGGCCTGTAGCAGGGCTTTCCAGGTACTGGTTGTACTTGCTCGCCAGGGCCTTTCTGGCCCGGTCCGACTCCACTCCGGATGGGACGATCCTTGCCTTGCCCCGGGCTTGCAGCCAGGCGCGCCTCGACCAATCCTCGTCCCATCGGTCTACGGTAAACGAGACCTTTGGGTTGGACTGAATATCGGCTAGCCTCTGGCGTTCCGGGGTGCCTCTGGCGTCCTCGTCGACGGCGGTAAAGATCGCCTCGCCGGCCCAGGTGAAGCAGACCGGGAAAATGTGGGGGGTGCCGTCGCTTCCGACGGTAGCCAGGTAGCCGCGCCTGGAGCGCAGAAGCCATGCAAAGTTCTCGGGAGGCCCAGCCACAATCCTGGAATTATCACTTATTAAGGGCCCCGGGGGGCCCCACCGGTCATTTCAGGTAGTGAAACCCGCCGAACGGTAAGCCGTTTCGGGCTCGATCTCGACATAGGCGAGCCTTGCCGGCGGGATGCCCACCCGCTTTCCTTTACGGTCGGTCAGCCACAGCATGGGCGATCCGTCCTGCAGGCCCGATTCGACTTTGGTCATAAAGTCCTCGGACCCCTCGTCTACTTCCAGAGTCAGTTCCTTTGGGGAGTCGTGAACCCCAATTCTTATCTGCAACATCAGGGGTAGCATACGGTTATGGCCTCTTCTGAGCATCTCGGCGGGCCGGAATTCGACGATGAGGATGACGACGAAGTTACCCCCATCGACGATAACGAACGGCAGGCTCTGCACCAGGATCTCCTTGACGTCAAAGTCCTCAAGGCGGTCATAGGGTCGCGCGGGGTAAGGGGGGTCGTCGTTTACTGCCCGGAATGCGAGGATGATCATTTCCTGGGATGGGACCTTTTGGCCGGGAACCTGCAGGAGATCCTGGAGTCCGGGAAGACGCCGGTGCACGAGCCCGCCTGGGAGCCCGATCCCGACGAATACGTCAGCTGGGACTACGCCCGGGGCTTTCTCGACGGCTACGAGACCTACCCCGAAGAGCGGGCTGAGGGGATGCGATGCGGGTATTGCGGCAACCCCCTGCCCGAAGGGGGATACGAGTGGAGTTACTGCCCTACCTGCGGCAGGTCGCTTGCGCCTGTGAACCTGGTCCATCAACTCAGGCGCAAGGGCTGGTCGGATGCCTCGATAGGCGAGGTCATGGAGCGATGTGGGTTCGAGCTGCCGATCTACGACGGGCGCCTGCCGGATACCGGAGAGGACGACTCAGGGGAAAAGTAACCCTATAATTGTCAGCGTTGGGGAATTTGGATCGCGCCGTAGTCTCCGCATCGCCGGGGGGCGTAACTGAAGGCCCTTGCCTCGCCGACTAAATAGGACTAAGCCATGAGCGATCAGCCTCCCACAGAATCGCAGGAACAACCACCCGAGCCGCCCATAGACACCGAAACCAGGCCGTCGCGGGTTACTTCGCGTCCTCGCGACGACGACCGGCCCACCAGGAAGCCGATTGCCGGATGGGACCGGGTGAAGTTCCTGATCCTGCTGACGGGAGTCTGGCTGTTCCAGGTCTGGGCCATGATGGCCCAGAGCGCACAAAAGGCCGCGGAGCGGCGGGCCCAGGACGCCGAGACGGGACTGCTTCAGGGACCGTACGAGGGCGTCTCGTTCATCGAAGCGGCCTTCCGGAGCTTCAGGTCGGTCTGGATCTTCCTGATCGGGCTGGAACTGGCCCGCCAGGGGCATTTCCTGCTGGCGGAGCACTACCCGCGCTATCACCGCTTCTGGCAGGACAAAGTTTTCGGGGCGTTCAACCGCCGCGTCGGCAAGACCAACGATTGGAACAGGTTCCGCCTCGGCCGTGCGATCAAATGGATCTTCTGGCTGATCATCTTGGACCTGATTCTGGCCAAGTCACTCAATCTCTCGCCGGCCCTAGCACTCTTCCAGGTGCCGCTTCTGATTTTCGAGGCCCTGCCGATGATCATCCAGGTCATCTTGTTTGTGGGGATCTTCCTCATGCAGTTCGTGGCCATGTTCTGGCTGCTCTCGCGAGGAGGGGTCGAGACATTTATGCCCGACGATCTCAAAACGCGTTTCTCCGACGTGTGGGGCCAGGACCACGTGCTCGAACAGATCCAGGAGAACATGGTCTTCCTCGAGGATCCCGAGTCGATAGAGGCCAAGGGCGGCTACGTCCCGGGAGGGATCTTGCTGTGGGGCCCGCCGGGGACCGGAAAGACCCTTATGGCCGAGGCCGCCGCAGGAGAGACTGCCCGGCCCTTCGTGTTCGTGGAACCGGGTGCTTTTATCAACACCTTCTGGGGAATCGGAATCATCAAGGTCAAGGTCCTGTTCCGCAGGTTGCGTAAGCTCGCACTGCGCTACGGCGGGGTGATCGTTTTCTTCGATGAGGCGGACTCACTGGGGAGCCGGGGCGCCCTGGCGGCCCAGGGCCCTGGGGGCGCAGGCGGCTTCGGCCATTTCGGCATGTTCGATGCCAAACCGCCCTGCAACGGCGTTTCTTACCTGTCGGACGGCTCCCAGAGTTTGCTGTTCCGTGACAGCCTGCGGGCCTCGGAGCCGGCTCCGGCGCCTAAGCACAACCGGTTCATCATGGGTATGGGGATGGGGGGCGGCCGGGGGGACCCTCTTGCTCTGACCGCCCTTCTCGCCGAGATTTCCGGGCTCAAGAAGCCTCGCGGGTTCTTCAACAAGCGCATCCGGCGCGTGCTGGGGATGCGGGCCAAACCGCCTCCCAAGTACCGGATCCTTATCATCATGGCGACCAACCAGCCCAACGTGCTCGATGAGGCCCTGCTGCGCCCGGGGCGCATCGACCGCATCTACCGCGTGGGCTACCCGTCCAAGGAAGGCCGTAAGAGAACCTACGAGGGATACCTCAACAAGCTGTCGCATGAGCTCACGCCTCAGGAGATCGACAAGCTGGCGATCATGACTCCTTACGCCACGGGGGCCAGCATCAAGGATCTCGTCAACGAAGCGCTCATCGTCGCGATCCGGGACGGCCGGGAGTCGATCGTTTGGCGCGACATAGTCCGCGCGCGCCTTCTTAAGAGTCTCGGTCCGCCGGAAGATGTCGAGTACATCGAGCGGGAGCGCCACGCAGTTGCGGTCCACGAGGCATGTCACGCGGTGGCCGCCTACCGGGTACGCCGCCACCTGACGATCGACATTGCCACCATCGAAAAGGGCCAGTCGTATCTCGGCATGGTTGCGTCCATCAAGCCGGAGGAGCGCTTCACGCAATGGAGCAGCGAGTTCGATTCCGACCTGATCGTCAGTGTGGCTTCCCTTGCCGGAGAGAGGATCTTCTTCGACGGTGACAGTTCATCGGGGGTTTCGGGTGACCTGCAGTCCGCCACCGCCATGGCGATGTACATGGAAGGTTACTGGGGCATGGGTTCCCGTCTCGGGTCCCACACCGTCGCCAAGGGCGAGGGCTCGCCCATTGCCGACTTCAACATGCTCGAGGCCGGCCTGGGCCACCGAGTCGAGGAACGTCTGTCGGAAATTTACCGGCGGGCCTGGGAACTGCTGGAACGCAATCGCCGGGAGGTCCTGGCCGTTGCGCACGCCCTCGAAACCCACAAGACGCTGACCGGCGACGACGTGGAGGCGGTCATTGAAGGCAGGACCGGCCCGCTGATCGATGGGACCGTTTATCGCGATCAGGATTTCATCGACCAGCTGGAGCTTTACCACGCTCAGGTCGTGACGGCGCACAAGGGCCACTCGCGGCCCGGCGGCCCGATGCCTCGAATCGGGTCGGCCGTTGCAGGCAGCCCCGGTGGCCAGGCGGTGGCCAGTTCCGACCCGGGAGCCGACGGCTAAGTCCGAATCCCCCGCAAAAGCGTTCGGGCCGCGGCTGGAAGATGGGGTGGCCGGATGGGGTGGTTCTCACGGATCGCCGCATGGTCCGGTACGACACGAGGCGCGCGGGTAGGCTAATTTTTGGAAAGGATGACATCCGACAACGGAGGTAATTGATGGCTGGTTTGGGCAAGGAATTCAAGGACACCCAGAAGCAGGTAAAGGATGCCGCCAAGAGTCTTCGCCAGGCGGCCGACCGGGCCGCCACCGTGGCCCGCAAAACCGGCACGAAGATCGGCAATTCCAAGGAACTGAAGGAAGCTCGTAGAGAAGGCATGAAGGCCCTGAAGGCCATCGCCGCCGCAGCCAAGGCCGCCCTCAATGCGGCGACCACTGAAGCCAAGAAGCTGCGCGACGCGCCCGAAGTCAAGAAGGCTGCACAGAAGACCCGTGCCGCGGCGAAGTCGGGGGCCCAAGCCACCAAGAAAGCCGCCAGCCGGGCTTCGAAGTCGGCGGGCGATACCACCAAGAAAGCCGCAACCCAGGTGCGCAAGACGACGGGTACCGGCAGAGGGTCATCCCGCAAGAAAAGCTAAACGTTCTGAGCGCGAAGAAACTTTCGAAGGCAGGAAGAAAACTTCTTAATCAGGCTAATTTCCAGTTGACAGTTCGGCCGGCGGCGCTTAAAGTTCACAT
>JBOGWH010000073.1:0-6179 GCA_050692975.1 Actinomycetota bacterium
GCATTTGGGTTTACCAGGGACCGTCTGGCGGGCCATGCCGTCACCATCTGGCTTGCAGGAATCTTTGCTCTGATACTTATCTCTGGCGCTTTTGGCCTTGGCCGGCGTTTGCCCGTTGCGTTCGTCGTTTTTACTGCGGCGGCCCTCCTCAGCTTCGCCGTCTACAATCCCGACGCCCGGATAGCCGGGGCCAACGTCGGCCGGTTCGAAAAGACCGGCAAGGTCGATATGGACTATCTGAGCACTTTGAGCTCCGACGCCGCCACGCAGCTGCTTCGCTTGCCCCCCGAGTTGCGAAGCTGCCTCCGCATCGACAAGCCGCTGAAAGGCGACTGGCGCAGCTTCAATTTTTCACGCAGGGCGGCGGACAAACTGCTGGCCGAAACCGGCGGAACGTGCACCCCGGAGCATCGGGGAGAATCTGTCACTTAAGAAGCCGGGAAAGCCGGCGTTAAAGCCACAGCCCGATGGCTAAACACCGTTCTCCGGGCGGAGTAGGCTGTTGACTAGCTATTCAGGCCCAGGAAAACACCACCGGGCACGGCATCGATAAGGAGACAGACGATGAACCTCAATAGCCTTTTGATCGGATCCGAAAACCCCCAGGCGCTCGCGGACTTCTACGGCAAGATCTTCGGCAAGCCGGGTTTCGAAGACGGGGGATACACCGGATGGCAGGTAGGAGGCGGCTTTATTACGGTGGGGCCGCACGACTCTGTCAAGGGACCGAACCCCTCACCCGAGCGAATCCTGCTCAATTTCGAAACGTCCGACGTCAAGGGCGAATTCGAAAGGATCAAGGGTCTGGGCGCCACGGTAGTTAAACAACCCTACGATCCCGGGGAGGGTATCGAGGAGTACGACAGCGGCGAAAAATTCTTAATCGCCACCTTCTCCGATCCAGACAACAATTACTTCCAGCTGATGAGCCCGATGCCCCCGGAGATGGCGGAGAAAATGTAGCCGGTCCCCCCGGCAAAGGCCGGGCGGAGGTGCCGGCGGTGGGAGTCGAACCCACACGGGCTTGCGCCCAATGGTGTTTGAGACCATCGCCTATACCAGTTCGGCTACGCCGGCCTATTAAGCCAGTCTAAATCACCGGCCCCCCAGCCCTTTAGCGCTATACTGGCACGAGTAGGGTCGCGGAGCGGTCATGGCTTCGCCCAGGGGAGAGTCACAAGCCTCTTGCAGAATCCGGCAGATTGGCCGTGGCCGGGTCTTCATATGTCACCTATCGACAATCAGGGGATTTTCTATGTCTTCATACCAAAACAGCGCTCCATTGGAGTTCAAAAAATCCGGACGTGCCTCGAAGCGCGACCAGGCGGTGCCGGCGCTCCGGGACCGGCTGATGGAGGAATTGCGACGGGGCGAAGGCCCGGGGCTGGAAATATCTACCGAAGATCCCCTTGGGCTCATCAGGGAGCTCGAGAGCAACGGCCGCTTTCACAAGGACACCGGTCTGGGCCGCATCTTCCACCCGGGGAAGGTCTCATTCAGGGAGAAGAAGGCCACCGACGCCCTTCACATCCTCATCGAGGGCAGCAGCGTCTCGGCCCACATCGACAAACATTCGCCGCTCGCTCTGAGAAAGGCACGCCCCGGCTACTCGCTGCTGGGCGTTGCCGCCCATAACCTCAGCGGGATCGCCCAGGACGCGGCCCGATTCCTTACCGGGCGCCTGCGGCGCCACCGCTATGAGCTGGAGTGCCAGACGGTCACCCCCGAGGGCGAGATCATCGAGAATTTTCTGCAGCGCCCCAGGTCGGCGGAGTTCCTCAGCGGAGAAGATCTTAAACCGGAGACCGGCGGGGACCGGCCTCCCGAAAAAGCCCCGTTCAGCGTGATCGACGAGGCCGCCCATCTTCTGGACACCGAAGCCGCTCCGTGGAGCATCCAGCTTGAGGTGCGAGTCGCCGGAACTCTCGAGGAGGCCCGTCTCGAGTCGGCGATTGCCGCCGCTGTCGACCGCCACCCGATGGCCGGAGCCCGCAAGGCGGCCGCCAGGCAGACCGGGCGCGAGCACCACTGGGAGCTCGGCCGCCCCCTGGACCTGAATCCGCTTAGGACCCTGGACTGCCCCGATGACGCTTCGCTGCAGGAAGCCCGCGCCGAGTTGCAGAGCATGTCCGTGCCACTGGCAGAGTCTCCTCCGCTCAGGGCGCGGCTGGCGCGCAACCCCGGCGGGGACTTCTTGATGCTGAACCTGAGCCATGCGGCAACCGACGGCGTCGGCGCGCTCAGGCTCCTGCGCTCGATCGCCAGAGAATATGCGGGCCGTCCCGACCCCGTTGCCCGGGTGGACTTTCTGGCTGCTCGTGACCTGCCCGGACGCCTTGCGGCTCCGGGTCCGTCGGCCCGTCTGCGCCGGTACAACGCTTTGCTCGATAAGTCCGGCGACCTGATCAATCCTCCGGCCCGCCTTCATCCGCAGCAGCCCACCGAACGTCCCGGGTATGGATTTCATCTGGAAACTCTCTCGCACGAGCAAAGCCGGCGGGTCACCGAAACCCGCTCCGTAGGAGGAGGCGAGGACGTCCTGATAGCCACACTGCACCTGGCCATCTCGCAGTGGAACAGCCAGCACGGCGCGCCGTGCCGGCGGGTGGGCGTGCTCGTGCCGGCAAACCTCCGCCCCCCGAACTGGAGAGATGAAACCGTCGGAAATTTCTCACTGCCGACCCGGACCTTCACGAACCCCAGGCACCGGCGCGATCCGGCCGCGGCGCTCGACGCGATCGCCACGCAAACCGCCCGAAACAAAGAGTGCGGCATGGGAACTGCCCTGATCGAATTGATGAGAGTCTCCCGCCGTCTGCCTCTCTGGGTGAAACAGACCTCCGTGGCGTTGCTGCCTCTCACGGGCAACCGGCTGGTCGACACCGCAGTGATCAGCAACCTCGGAGGGGGGCAGAGGGCGCCTTCCTTCGGGCCCGATGCCGGAGAGACCACCGAGATGTGGTATTCGATGCCGGCCCGGATGCCTCTTGGTCTTTCCGTCGGCACTGCTACCGTCGACGGCCGCCTGCACCTTTCGTTCCGCTACCGCCACCGGATGTTCGGTCCGGCCGCGGCGCGCCGCTTTGCGGCCGTCTACCTGGAGCAGTTGGCAGCCATCACCGAACAGGTTGAGCAGATCCCGCCGCACCGCCTGGTCGTCGGCCGGCCGGAGGCTTCCGGCTTCTAACTATCGCGACTTTCGTCGTCGTGAGCAAAGACTGAGCGATCCCGCTGGGTTATGTCTGCTATCGCCGGAAAAGGCGCAGGACGCAGCCCTGGTTACTATTTCCACGATCTTCGTGGGAGCAGGCTTCCTTTTTCCGATTGTGTTCCTGTTGGTGATCGCCTGGGCCGGCCTGCGCTTCCGGCGGCGTGCGGCCATTCGATAGTTAACGCATCTACCTTGCCAGCGGCTGCGCCCGGCGCGGCGGCAAGTGGTCATCGCGAGCGATTGAGTGAAATGCAGAAGCTTTGCCCATCGCTTACGAATATTCGACCACCCGCGCCAATAGAGGTTATGCGCTTGCTGATTTTCTCTCGGTGGGAGTTGGGGCCTCTTTTTACGGGGCCGGCTGCCAGGTTGACCTATCCAGCGTAAGGGTCACCACCGAGCCTTCGACTTTTAACACCCTGGCGTGGCAGGTATTCCCCTCGTAGTCCCAAAGCTCCACCCCCTCACCCTTTTTGGGAGAGACGGCGCCCTGATCAGCCTTGGCGATCGAAGTCCAGATCTCGTCACCCTCTATCTCGTTAAAATCAGCCCAAAGACGCCTCACTGTTCAGCCCTCCATCTCGCAGGATTAGGAATCGGCTCACCAAAAATCGTTTGCAACCTTTCGAATTCAACCTCGGTCGGGGCACTACCGAACACTAGATTCAGATGTCCCGGAGGCTTGTTGTCTGGTATCAGATCGAATCCTGACCGGTAAACAGCGCCGGCCTCAGCGACGCGAACCTTTTGGTGAGGAAGGCACACTATCTTGCAGATCTCCTCGGCCGTTTTGTTAGGCAAGCTGAAAATGGACAATGCGAATTGTTCATCTTTGCCCGCCTGCTTGCCCCTATCCGCGAAAGTCTGAACCTGTTTTTTGAGGTCACGCACATCCATTATCCCACCGCGGACCACTATTGCCTGTTCGTGGAGAGGGAACCCGGGCGTCCACAACTGGATCTTTTCATCGTCCATTTCCGGGGATGATATTCAGGAGGACCGACATGTCCGCAGCAGCCAACGTCTGCCAGGCGAAATCCACCGGCGCGACTGTGATCGCCGAGATCAAGCAATGGGCAAACATTCAGGGCAGGGCTTCCCTCAGAGACCGGGCTAGCTCGACGGCGCCGTCGATATCGTTGGCAAGGACCCGCTTGACGATCGCGCTGCCGACTATCACGCCGTCGGCTTCCTCGGCCGCTTCGGCCGCCTGAGCCGGGTTGGTGATCCCGATGCCCACCAGGACCGGGACCTTCGAATGCGGCTTCGTGCGATGTACGACCTCCGCTGCGGCGTCCGAAAGCGACATCTGCTCACCCGTCACACCCATTCTGGAAACCGCATAGACCCAGCCGTGCGACGCCGCTGCCAGGCGAGCACAGCGCTGGGCCGAAGTGGTCGGTGCGACCATCTGGATCAACGCAACTTTCTTTTTTGAAAGAGCCTTCTCCAGCTGCGAAGACTCGTCGAAGGGCAGGTCCGGCACGATGAGCCCCGATGCACCGGACTTTGCCGCAGCGGCCGCAAACTCGGACACACCCATGCGATGTATGGGGTTGAAGTAGCTCATAAACACCGCCGGCGTCTCGCTGTACGACAAAGCCTGCCGGGTGATCCGCAGGGCGGCCTCCGGAGTCACGCCGTCTTCGAGCGCCTTGGTGGAGGCCCTCTGGATGATCGGCCCGTCCATGATGGGGTCCGAAAAGGGGATCCCCACCTCGATGACATCGGCGTACTTGCCTATCTCGCAATACAGGTCGACGAAAACCTGCGGGGAGGGAAGCCCCGCCGTCAGGTAAATCACCAGCAGTTTGTGGCCCCCGTCCAGGCGCTGTATGAGGCGCTTCTCGAGGGGAAGCGCCGTCACCGGATGTTCATGGCACGGGCGACGATTTCTACGTCCTTATCGCCGCGGCCGGAGAGGCAGACCAGCACATCCGAGCCCTCGCCGAGCTCTCCCGCAAGGTCCATCGCCCGGGCCAGCGCGTGCGCCGGCTCCAGCGCCGGCAGAATCCCTTCCGTCCTAGCCAGCAGGCTGAACGCCGAGACCGCCTCGTCGTCGGTCGCGGACATGTACGTCGCCCTGCCGCTGTCCTTGAGCCACGAGTGCTCGGGCCCTACCCCCGGATAGTCGAGACCTGCCGAAATCGAGTGCGGCGGAGTGATCTGCCCGTAATCGTCCTGAAGCAGGTAGGAGCGGGCCCCGTGGAGCACCCCGGCTGTGCCCTCCCCCAGCGTAGCGGCGTGACGGTCGCTGTCGAGCCCCTCTCCGGCGGCTTCAACGCCGTAGATCTCCACCTTCTTGTCGCCGAGGAAGGCCCTGAACATTCCGATCGCATTCGAACCGCCACCTACACAGGCAACCACGGCATCCGGCAGCCGGCCGGCGGCCTGCTTGAACTGCGCCCTGGCCTCTTCGCCGATCACCTTCTGGAGGTCGGCGACGAGAGCCGGGAAGGGATGCGGGCCGACGACGGATCCGATCACGTAGTGGGTCTCCTCGACGTTGGTCACCCAGTCTCTCAGCGCCTCATTGATCGCATCCTTGAGGGTCTGGGTGCCGGAAGAAACCGGAACCACGTCGGCGCCGAGCAGTTTCATCCGGACGACGTTCAGGCGCTGGCGGCGGGTGTCCTCCGCGCCCATATACACGACGCAGGGAATACCGAAGTACGCCGCGGCGGTGGCGGTGGCGACACCGTGCTGGCCGGCTCCAGTTTCGGCGATGACCCGCTTCTTGCCCATCCGGGCCGTCAAAAGCAGCTGGCCGATCGTGTTGTTGATCTTATGGGCGCCACCAAAGGCGGCGTCCTCTCTTTTCAGCCAGATCCGGGCGCCCCCCACATGGTCGGTCAGCCGGGAGGCCAGGTACAGCGGTGTCGGCCGGCCGGCCACCTCGCGGTAGAGGCGCTCGAGCTCGACCGTGAACTTCTTGTCCTTGAAGGCGCTGCGGTAAGCAGATTCGAGT
>JBOGWH010000074.1:0-3696 GCA_050692975.1 Actinomycetota bacterium
ACCGCCTTGCTCACCGCCCCGGCAGCCTTCCCAGCAGGACCAGTAAGCCCGACGCCCGCCCCGGCAGCCTTCCCGGCGGCCTTCCCGGCAGCGGCGTTGCGTGTCGGCCCCGACGCCGGGTTGGCGATAGTGCTCTGCCGGCGCCCAGAGGGCTGCGAGGTACCCATTAAAGGCTCCCTCCCAAGGGCAAAGCCCCCAGCGGTCTCATCGCCCGACAATGGCGGTCACTATTACTCAACCCGAACATGTGTTCTATTTTAGAACCCCGGTACGACAAAATGGCCCCGATTGGGGGCGGTTTCAAAAAAAGATTCAGAAATAGAAAATCGTAGCCTATGAAGGCACCTTTCTTTCTCCACTTTCCCGGCGGGACCCCAATCACGAAGCTGATAGCCCTGGATAGCTCGGGTCAAGTAGCCGCTACCTACGATCTTGCACAAACTGTGATCCGTTCACTGACAAGGTCAGCGGAAGAGGTCGAGCAATCAAAACTCAAGTCACAGGCGTCCCACCGCCAGCTACGGGTTCCAGGCCGCCGGCCGACCCATACCCGCATTTCGCCCCCGTCGCGATTCAAGGTCGACGTCGTACCCAGGAACGCTGACACCGACTCCATTGTCAAGGCCTGGCATTACGGTCAGTGCGGGGGCCCCTTGAGCAGGAAGTCGCTCCACGAAACCGCTTCAAAACCGGCGGTTTCGGCGGGCTTGCGCCGGGCGGGGTCGCAGACCACCAGCGGGCGATAATCAGGGTATAGCCTTGTGAATTCCCCAAGGCCGCGGAGGTCCGCAGACTCATAATCCCCGCTTTTGATCTCGATGGCCCAGCGGCCCCAATCCCCGTCCGTGACCGCGTCAACCTCATACGGCTCCCGGCGCCAATACGTAACCTGCTGACCCCGGTTCCACGCGAAGGCAAGGCATGCGTTCTCCAGCCACGGACCGGGTGGGGCCGAACCCGGCTCTGCAACCGCCGAAAGTGTTTCCGGCCTGGCGGCGGCCGCGATAAGCGAGTTGCTGAGGCAGATGATTTTGGGGGGAGCGGCCCGCTGGCGGGCAGGGCGTTCGGCGTGCTTGGGTAAGGCCGCGATTAGGTAGGCGTCCTCGAGCAGCTCGAGGTAATGGCGGATGGTCGCAAGCGATCCCCGGTCCTGCAGGCTGCCCTGGATCTTCTGAAGGGAAATGATCTGAGCCGGTGAGGTGACGCCCAGTGCATACACCTGACGCAGCAGGGCGGGTCGTCGAATCGTGCCCAGCGACAGTACGTCGCGGCCGATGGCGGCTTCCACGATCGCGTCGTGCACGTATGCCCTCCAGCGGGGCAGGTCTGCCCTTAGTGCAAAGGCACCCGGATAACCTCCGAATTTGACTGTGAGCTCCGCGGCCTGCTCTTCGCCGACGTTGAAAATCTGGGCCATAGTTGAAGCCTGCCAGTGAGAAATATTGATGCGCTCGAAGCGCCCGGCCAGGCTCTCACGGGAACCGGCGCCCAACTGAAGCGATGACGAGCCGGTGGCGATCACGTGAACCGGCAAGGATGAGCTTTTGATCCGGTCCCACTGGGACTTGAGCTTGGAGGACCAATTCTCCAAAAGGTGAATCTCATCGAGCAGAACCACAGCTCTGCCCGTGCTCTCGGCGACGCTAAGCGCGTTCGCCCATATCCGTTCCCAGAATCCGGGAATGCCGGCATCCGGGCCGTCCAGGGCGAAATAGGCGGCCGCGGGCCCCTTGAATCGTTTTTGCAACTCGAGCAAAAGGGTGGTCTTGCCGACCTGCCGGGGGCCGGATACAAGCTGGATCCGGCCGGGAGCGGGCTCCGTCAGCCGGTCGGAAAGAGCACGCAGCGCTTCAGGGTAGGTCAGCCGGAAAGAGGTTTGAATCATAGTGCAATAATTATTGCACTATCTTATACAGCGTTACTACGTGGCCTCTTGCCCGATGGTGGCGGGGCTGGGCATCGGCTTTCAAGGGCAACCCGAAGCCCGCTCTAGAGGTAGCCCTCCCCTTTCTTGATGGGCTCCTGGGGGATCCCTGCGGGCTCCGGGCCACCACCGATCCCCGGTTCCAGCATCGGCGGCGGCTGGGCCATCATCGAAGCGTGGAGGCCCTGGAAAAGGCCGCCGAGCCACCCGATCAAACCCGAGTAGACCATCCGGACCTCATCGGCGGTTGCCTGTTCCTTGAAGGGCAGGTCCAACTGCATAGATTCGAGCTCCTCCGCCAGGGGCTCAGGGAGGCTTTCGGTCAACTGCTGCTGCACGCGCCCGTAAAGCTCGGCCAGACTTTTCGACGTTGAGTTGTTGGGCCCCATGCGGCGGACCTCTTCAAGGACCTCCCGGGAGAGGTTGGCCAGACGCAGCAGCTTCTGCGGGTCCAGGGGGCGCTCGCCGGCCGGCACCGGAGGCGTCGCTCCGGGCGGAGCCTGCGAAATTCCCGGGTCCCCGGGTTGGGTCGGTTGTTCTGCCATGTACTGAGCCTCTCGCCGTGCGAAGTCTTTATAACCGCATAATGGACTTAATGCATTCGCACATCTGGCGCATGTGGCGCACGGCCGACATCGACCGGGACGTCGCCCTGCCGAAGGGGCTGGTTCGCCGGATAGCGCGTTTCTCGCGGCCCTACGTTCCGGCAATAGTGTTGCTCACGGCGGGGATGGTGGTCGGCTCTCTGCTGGGAGTCGTTACACCGCTGGTCGTCAAGCAGATAGTCGACAAGGCCATCCCGGAGCGGTCGCTCGGCCTGCTGAACCTGATGGCGCTGGCCCTGATTGCGGTAGCGGTGCTCACCGCGGCTCTGGGCCTGGGGATCCGCGTTCTGAGCGCCCGTATTGCCGAAGGCCTGATCTTCGACCTGCGGGTCGGGCTTTTCGGGCACATCCAGAGGCTTCCGATCCAGTTCTTCACCCGTTCCCAGACCGGGTCGCTGGTCAGCCGGCTCAACAACGACGTCGTGGCCGCCCAGAGGGCGGTCAGTGAAACCTCCACATGGGTGCTCCAGATGGCGGGGGACGTAGTGATCACGCTCGGCACAATGTTCGCCCTCGAGTGGAGGTTGACCTTGATCGTGATGGCGGTGCTACCCCTTCTTTGGTTGCCCGGCAGGCTGGTCGGCAGGCGCCTGGAGTCGGCGATTCGCCTCCAGATGCAGACCAATGCCTCGATGAACGCAGGGCTCACCGAACGATTTCAGGTGGGAGGCGCCCTGCTGGTCAAGCTCTTCGGCAATCAGCGCAGCGAGAACGAGCAGTTTGCGGAGAAGGCAGGGGCCGTGAGGGACCTGGGAATAGAGACCACCCTTTACAGCCGCATCTTCTACGTTACGTCGACGCTCGTATCGGCTCTGGGGGCGGCGCTTGTGTACTGGCTGGGAGGCCGGATGGTGATCGGGAGCGGCCGGATCGAACTGGGTACCATCGTGGCATTCTCACTGTTGCTTTCCCGGCTCTACTCGCCGCTGCGGGGGCTCAGTGATGTCCCCGCCGAGGTCAAGACCGCCCTGGTCGCCTTCGACCGTGTCTTCGAGATCCTCGACTTTCCGGCGGCCATCAGCGAACGGGCATCCGCCGTCGACCTGGTGGAACCCCGAGGCAAAGTGGAATTCACCAACGTCTGGTTTCGATATCCAGCGGGGCCCGAATGGTCGATTCCGTCCCTGGAGCAAGGAGGAATTGAGGCCGTCTCCGATGCGTGGGTCC
>JBOGWH010000075.1:0-2563 GCA_050692975.1 Actinomycetota bacterium
GGATTCCGGGGCCGCTGTCGTCTTATGATAGGCGGCGACAGTTCAGGTTCTGCGCGTAGGGACAATCCGAGAAGATGGCAAGTGATGTGGACGACGACCCCAATCTATTGAGGCGTGGAGGAGGCGGCCCCGATGCTGCCGAGAATCCCGAGCGGCCTGCCGGCTCCGGCCAGAAACGTTCTGAGCCCGCTCGGCGGGGGACCCGATCAGGAGGGAAAGCCCCGGGACTTCCTAACATGCAGGCCTTGGCCGCCCAGGTTGCTCCTTTGGTGGCCCGGGCAAGGACGGCTCTCAAGCCGTGGCTGAAGGCTCTGGAGCCACAGAAAAAAAGAGCTCCGGGAACGGAAACCGATCAGCCGCCTGAAGAGGCGGGAACCCCATCGGAGATCAGGCGCAGGCGGCTGCTGATGGGATTGGGGGCCGCGGCTGTGGTCGTGGTTGTTGTGCTGGCTCTGACAAGGGAAGGCCCGCAGTCGGGAGCGGTCATCACTCCTTTAGCGGAGCAGGGTCAGGTCATCACCCAGGGCGAAGTTTCCGCAGCAGTGCTGGAGGTGAACGACCAGTTCGTCCCCGGCGACGAGAAACGCCGGGCGCAGCCCGGCCGCCGGCTGATCGCGGTCAAATTCAAGCTGAGCAATGAGAGTCAAAAAACGATCCGGGTGAAGACGGCCGATCAGTTTGTCATGCTGGATCCAGCGGGACACAGGTTTCCGGCCAACACCAAGGGGACTCCAAGTCCGCTTTTCCGTGACGGTGATCTTGATGAAGGAGATTCCAGAGAAGGCTGGGTTTCTTTTGAGGTTCCTGCGGTCGGCACGGGTTTTAAGATGATGTTCGTGCCTGCGGTGGCTCGACCGGCTGATTAGCGGGTCAAGGAGCCCGGAAAAGGCCGTCATCGTATCTGTAGAAGCTGAGTAAGCCGTGAGGTCGCTGGTACTCGGCCGATTCAGGGTGTACGGGCAAAGGTGTCTTTTGCTTCTGGCGGCGGCAACCCCGCTGGTGTTCCACCGGGCCAGCCTTGATGTCTTTAATCTAACGAAAATATCGACGGCGCTTGTCCTGACCCTCTGCGCCGCAGTGTTGTGGGTGGTCTGGTCGGCTGAGCGGGGTATATGGCTGCCTCGGGTCCGGGCCCTCATCCCCGCCGGCCTGCTGCTGCTGACCCTGTCCTTGGCGGCGGCAGGCTCGCAGAACAAGGCCGTTTCCTTCCTGGGTCTCTACCGGCGCTATGGAGGTCTTGCATCGGTGGCGATCTACGGGCTTATCCTCGTCCTAGTCGTCGCATTTTTCTGGGAAAACCCCCAGGATCTACGTCGTCTTGCATGGGCCAATGCCTTGGCTTCCGTGCTTGTGGCCGTTTATGTTCTGTTCCAAGCCGCCGGGCAGGACTGGATCCGATGGACCGGCGTCGACGGCGTCTCTCCCGAGTACCCGCTGGGCACCCTCGGAAACTCGAACTTTGCGGGGGGGTACCTGGCCATGTCTGTTCCTTACCTCGTCTACCTGATGATCTCCGCGAAGCGGCAGCTCGTTCGGTTCGCTTTGGCGATCTGCGCGACGGTGGCCGGGCTCGGAGTTTGGTTTACGGGCAGCCGCGCAGCCATCCTGGCGGCCGGCGCCGCCCTTGGTTTTCTGGCCCTAGCCCATCGGCACCTGATACCTAGGTGGACAAAAGTGGCGGCGGTTTCTGCAGCGACGCTTGGAGTGCTTGTTGCCGTAGCCGTGCTGTGGCATCCGTGGTCAACGCGCCCTCCGGCCCCTCTTGCGGAATTGGACGTCTTTCGCACGAGCTCCTTCGAGGCGAGAACCTACTACTGGGCCGCCGGCTGGCGGATGTTCAGGCACCGGCCCCTGCTGGGGAGCGGACCGGATAGCTATTTCGCCAACTACACCCGTTTCCGCCTGCCTGCCGACGGGGCCGAGCTGGGCCTCCACGTAACGGACAGGCCACACAGCATTTTTCTGGAGTACGCCGTTGGGGGCGGGATCGGCGCGCTGGGATCCTTCCTGCTCCTGCTGGTTTGGCCTCTCTGGCTCGGCTGGCAACGCCTGAAGGCACTCGAGGGACCGGAAAGAGCGCTGGTGGCCTGTCTCATGGCAGTTCTGGTTGCCTACATTGTTCAGGGAGCTTTCTCGATCGACGTCCCGCCGCTGGCGGTGACCGCCTGGATGGCGATCGGCGCCCTGGCGGCCGTCGCGGACCCCAAGGCCATTTCGGCGCGGACGGCGATCGGCCAGCTGCGACAAGGCAAGCGGGGCCCAAAGCGAACCCGCAACCAATCTCCCACGGACAATCTTGAGGTCGTGGCAGTAACGCGCAGGCTTACCGGAGCCGGCAAACCTGTTGTGCAACTCGCCGGCCTGATCCTGGCAGCAGCGGTGCTGTTTTCTGGTCTGAAACCTTTCGTCGCCGACGTTTACGCTCGCTACGGTATTAACAGCAACTCTCGTCTTTCGCCGGAGGCCTTCAATCCTGGGCCCTTTTTGAAGGCCATCAAGCTAAACCCGGCCGAGCCGACGTACCACACCCTAGCGGGCCAGTCGGCCCTTGCCGGAGCGATCT
>JBOGWH010000076.1:0-1371 GCA_050692975.1 Actinomycetota bacterium
AGGCAAATCTATCCTCCGAAGCCGGAGTTAAAATGGGCATCCCTGCGGGTGTAGTTCAGTGGTAGAACGGAAGCTTCCCAAGCTTCAGGCGGGGGTCCGATTCCCCTCACCCGCTCTCGCTTCCCCCGGGGCTTTAGGCTCGCAGCGCGAAGAAGGGGCGAGAAAGCCCGCCCCTTCTTATTGCTTCGGTATTTCTAGCTTAGCGGCGTGGTTGGCGTCGTCGGCGTGCTCTTTGAGCGCCGGGACAACCTCCACACCAGGTATCCGGCCGCTGCGATCAGGGCGATCGGCGCAATCCATCCCAGCGCAACCACGAGCCCTCCGATCACGTTCTGGAAGGCGTCCACAGCCGCGTTCCAGGCCTTGCCCAGCGGACGGGGCTTGCCGTCGGGAACCGCGGCCCCCGGCTCGTAGATCCGGGCCGTTATCGTCGAGAACCCCGTGTGGTCCTTCAGGTACTGCAGCTGGCCCTGGATCTGTTCGATCTGGAGCTGGACGTTGATGAGCTGCTGCTGGACCTGGATCATGTCGGAAACCGACTTGGCCTGATCTAGCAGCCGCAGGTAAAAGGCCTCCTGGGACTTGGCGTTGCGAAGGCGAGCTTCCAGATCCACGAATTCGCGGGTGACGTCCTGACCGTCCTGCGACTCAGTCGTGACCTTGCCGAGCCCTTTCAGCCGGTTCAGGGCACTCTGGAAGCGGTCGGACGGAACCCGGATTGTGATCGTGCCTGACGCAATCTTGCCCTTCTCTTCGCTGACTGATGTGTTGGTCACGTACCCGCCGAATTCCTCGGCCAGCTGCCCGGCCCGTTTGAATTGATCCTGGAAAGCTCCCTTTTTGATCTTGACTTCCAGGTTGGCGTTTTTGATGACCCTGGCCTGGCTGGGAGGGATGTCGGGGAGCGGGGGAATGGTTACGGGCTGGTCGGCCGTAGTTCCGATGGCCCTGTCGCCGTCGGGGGCGCCCATTGCACCGGATCCACCGTCGGCCGGCATGGGTTCGATTGCTCCCTTTTCGTCGCTTGCCGGGGGCCCGATTTTGGATATTCCCTCTCGCGTCTGCCCCGGAGACGACTGGCTCTTGCCCGAGTCGAGAGTCTTGGTGTCTTCCTTCTTGCAGGCGGCCGAAATAACCAGAAGGCCCACTAAAAGTGCCCAGATCCACCGTTTCATCGTTCTTGCTCCTTGTCGCTGTGGCCGGTCTTGATCCTACGTTTGCGATTCAGGAGTTTGACGTGCTCAACGGCCCGGAAAGTTCCCTGCCGTAAGAACTTTTCTGCTAGACGCCCCTGGCCAGGTTGGCGAACTTCGTGTAGTGGTCCAGGAAGGCCAGTTCGATCTTGCCGATCGGACCGTTGCGGTGCTTGGC
>JBOGWH010000077.1:0-3995 GCA_050692975.1 Actinomycetota bacterium
AAGCTCCAGTCGTCGTATGCAGGACGGTGCACCAGCAGGACCTCGGGGCCGTTATTGCCGCTGCGCACCACCACGCCCCCGGCCGCCCGCACCACGCGGCCGTTTACCGCCAAATCGCCTTCCCCGCCTTTTCCATCTGCCGCCAAGTCTTTGAGAACCGCTCCAGCGACGCCCTGCGTCGGGCTTCCTCGTGCTCTACCAGCCTGCCGCAGAAAAACCAGGACTCCGCAGTGTCCTGCCTCTTTGCGAAGTCCCTTGCCTCGCCTTCCAGTACCCGGGCGTCGTTGCTTTCGCCCAGGACATCCTGGAACGCCTTTGCCCGCTCGAGAAACGCCTCGACGCGCTTGCCCCCAGATGCCGCGACCAGCTCGGCCGCATAGCGCACCCTCTTGCCGGTAATACGCAAGGAGTGCACCGATTCCTCGTCGGGGATTCCCCCCAGCCGGGTGATATCCGATGCCAGCGTATGGAATTCCGCTCCGGCCAGGTCCGAGATCGAGACCCGGTGGTCGGGCAGCATCCTGGGCTGCAGCCCGGCGTCGCGCAGCAAGTCGAGAAAACTAAAGTAAGGCTGCGAAGACATCATCTTTTCGGCTGAGCCCATGCAGGCATCTCGCCTGGTCTGCAAAGATTTCATCAACAAGCCGGCTTCCTTTTCGCATTCGCTTCCAAACTTGCTGTTTATTCCCCGCAGGTAGTCAATCATCACATCCAGGTCGCGGGCCGCATTCATGGCCTTCCCAATCCGTTTGATTCCTTTCTCGAGGTCCCCGCCCCATTGCGGGTCCAGCATCGGCTTAAGGCACTTCAGCATTTCCCGGCATCGCCGCAAGGCAACCCGGAACTGGTGAAGATCCTCGGGATCCTCGCCCAAGCGGACTCCGATGTCGTAGAGCAGCACCTTGCGATACTGCGCCTGCAGGGCGGCTTTCAGAACTTCCCCGGGGTCCTGCGAGATCGCCTCGGGCACGGCCGGCGCTGCAAGACCGAGGGCCCGGTGCAGTTTGGTGGCGCCCGATGATGGCACGCACCCGACCTCCAGAAGTCTTCGCTCCAGGCGTTTGAGTTCTTTGGGGCTTCCGCCGGTAAGTTCCACCTCGATCTCCTGAAACGCTCCCACCTTTCTGCCCTTGCGGAATACCGCGACCGAGTCCATGACCACATCGGCGACCGGGGAACCGGCTTTGTCCGCCACCCGGAAGCCGGTCCGGTCGGTCCGCATTCTCAGCACCGCCGAGATTTGGCTGTTGCGGGTAAGCGCCACAAGCAGATTGCGGATGGCCGGGGGAGGCGCCGAAGGGCCTCCCGAAGCCTCGACCTCCAGACGTGATTTATCGCGGGGAACCTTTAGCTGCCAAGCGCCCTTGCCGTCCTCGGTGCGCCTGCGCAACGTGACGCCGAGAAGGGCGAGCGCGTTGTCGGGAGTGTCGTAATAGGTGGAGTTCAAAGTCCTTGGTGCCAGGGGGTCCCCCAGGGCCGGCATCACAAAACCGGCCGGTGGCTGAAGCTTGACCTCTCGCTCGGTGGTTACCGTGGGGGCCTGGTGGGGCCCGCCCTGGCGCCCGGTCACCGCCCCACCGCCCGACGGCTGACGGCGGGCGGGCATCGCGTGAGCCGGATCAGGGCTCGAACTTGTATCCCAAGCCCCGGATCGTCTTGAGATATTTGGGCCGATGGGGATCCTCTTCTATCTTGACTCGCAGGCGCTTTATATGGACGTCGAGGGTGCGCGTGTCCCCAAAGTAGTCCGACCCCCAGACCTCGTATATTAGCGAGTCCCTGGTGACCAGCTTTCCGGTTCTTTCGACCAGCGTCTCCAGAAGCGCAAACTCCTTGGGAGGAAATTGGACCTGCCTGCCCTGAATCCAGACTTCGTGGCGTTCAATGTCCATCTGGACCGGCCCGGCCGAGATCCTGGCCGGCCCGGCCGCCACGGTCATGGAGGCCCGGCGAAGCTGAGCCCGGACTCTTGAGATCAGTTCACGCATCGAGAACGGCTTGGTCATGTAGTCGTCCGCCCCCATCTCGAGGCCGGCGACTTTGTCCGCCTCGGCGACCTTGGCAGTGAGGACCAGGATGGGTACGGCGGATTCCGAGCGCAGCGTCCGGCATACGTCGAGTCCCGAGATCTCCGGCAGCATGAAATCTAAAAGGACCAGTTGCGGGCGGTGGGAGCGAAACAATTCGAGTGCTTTGCGTCCATCGCCGGCGACAACCACGCCGAACCCTTCTCGCTGAAGGTTGTAGCTGATGGCTTCCGCGAGAGACTCCTCGTCTTCAACGACGAGAACCAGATTCGTCCCGTTCAAGCCGGCAGATCCCGCCCCGTCCACTTCATCGGAAAACCTAATGGAGCGCGGTGAACACAGGCTTTCGCCTCGGAAAACTCAATATGAACTTTGATCCACGCGGAGCAGGCGGTTCGATATTTTCGGCATATTCTTGGGTCGTGGAGATCGACGAGGAACCGCTGAGGGGCCTTTACGTTGAGTTGATTGTGCTATTCGGCTCCCGTGCAAGGGGGGACGCGGGGCCGTCCAGCGATACCGATGTCGGTGTTCTCTTCTCTGCCGGCAAGCCCCACGGAATCGATGAGATCGAGAAGGTCAGGGCCGCCCTGGGGGGAGGGGACTTTCTCGATCTGGTCTGCCTCAATACGGCCGATCCGCTACTTCTCCGGCTCGCTGCAGAGGAGGGCATCGCTCAATTCCAGGCCCATCCCGGAGCAATCGAGGAATTCCGCCTGCGCGCTCACAAGCGGTACATGGACACGGCGAAGTTTCGCCGCCTTGAAGCCGAGACTCTCCGGGCCCGCCACGGCTGATGGTCCGTCCGGAGCTGGTAACGCGAAAACTGTCCCAGCTCCATAGGTACCTGTCGGAACTGGAAGCACACCGGGGACTCCCTTACCAGGACTACCTTTCAAAGTCGGACAAACGGCGGGCAGTGGAACGCCTTTTAGAACTTGTGGTTGAGGTCGCCGTCGACCTCAATACGCATCTGGTAACGGAGAAGCGGGGTTCACCGCCCTCCGATTACGCCGACTCGTTCCGTGCCGCCGCTGCATGCGGAATTCTGCCGGCAGGCCTTGCCGAAACTCTTGCGCCCTCAGCCGGATTGAGAAATGTGCTGGTCCATGAGTACGGGGAGATCGACGATGCCAAGGTTCATGGATCCATCACAATGGCTCTGGACGGTTTTGCCGAATACTCCAGAAATATCGTGAAGTGGCTGAAGTCGGAAAATGGATAGGTCTGAGGGATAGGCCTTTTCCGTTTCGCAAGTGCGGCAAGTCGTCCGTATCCGGTTGCCCGGGGAGCGATTTCCCCACGTGGATCTGAAAACTGCGGGCGAAACGCCCACGCTGATCCGCCACAGCCGGGAGAAACGTCTCCACCAAATAAGGTTCTACAAAATGGACTTCAAACTGCTGCGACCAGGCTGCCACTTAAGGTTCCTGATTGTCCACCTCTTGATGGTTTTGACCGTTTCATGCGCTTCTTCGAAGCCCAAGCCGGAATCGGCGGAGAAGTCGCCTTCTGTGCAGCGTCATGGCACTAGTGAAAGTGAATGTGCGCCTCCGTTGGGTTATGCAGAGGTCGTTCTGAATGAGACCGGACACGGTGTCGCATTTGCATCGGAAAGGGCTTCCCAATCCTCCGGCTTTGAGCGGCCCCTCACATTAATCGTAACGACCGACGACTTTGGAGAGAGTTGGAAACCAAGCCTCACAATCGAAGCGGTAACAAGAGATGTCCAAATCGTCAATGACAATCTCTATGCCGTTACGGGAGCGGGCCTATTCCAAAAGTACTCACTTAGGGGTGAGTGGAAGCTAACCTCAAAAAGGCCAGATCTGTGCAGGCTCGCGCTTTTGGACGATCGTCAAGGATTTGTAGCCTCGACGACTGGCGAACTCCTTGTGACCAGAAATTCAGGACGCTCTTTCCGGCGAGTCCTGCCGGCGGGAAATGCAAGGGACATCAGCTTTCGGG
>JBOGWH010000078.1:0-3834 GCA_050692975.1 Actinomycetota bacterium
GAGTGGACAGCGACTGAGTGAACGAGGTGCTTGCTCCGCCTGCGAGGAGCACTTTGCCGTTTTCCAAGGGCGAGGCCGAATGGCCTGCTCGGCGCACCTGCATGTCCTCGACGGGCGACCAGGCGCGGCTCTGCGGGTCGAAAACCTCTGCCGGTGCAAGATCCTGCCCGTTTTCGCACTGTTGGTTGTTCACGTAGGCGTCTCCCATATACCCGCCGACGGCGAGCACGCGGCCGTCTGACAGGAGGCTCAACGTATGTTTGCTTGTTGCCGTGGCCGCTCTTGGTCTGGCCATCGGCTCTGAGCCGCTCCAGGTCCCGCTGAGGGGGTTGTATATTTCGGAGGACAGAAGATAGTTTTCGGTGCGCATGAGGCTTCCGTCAGCGCACGTTGCCTGTTCATCGTCCAGTGCTCCCCTGCCACCGGCAACGAGAATTCGGCCGTCGGCAAGCAAGGCGCTGGCATGGTACTGGCGGGCCTTGCTCATGCTTGCCCCCGGCCCCCAGGCGCCGGTTGCGGGGTCGAAGATGTGGACTGTGCCAGTAGGCTCCGTGGTGAATCCCCCGGTGACGATTACCCGGCCGTCGGCAAGGGCGTCGGCAGTGAAGCTGCACCCACGGGGGGCACCGCAATCTCCGTGATCGAATCCTCGAGGTACGTCGACTGGCTGCCATGTTTTCTGCACAAGGCCGAGCGGGTCGAGGGTGGGGCTGGAGCGAGGGTCGAAGAGGTACGAGGATCTTCCCCCTATAACAAGAATATTTCCGCATTTGACGGCGGCATCTCCCTGGCACCGGGGCCCATTAATCAGAACGGTTTTGTGGCCTGCCATGGCCTCGGGCAGGTCGGGCAACAGAGTCCATTTTCCCGGCGCGGGGTCCACACGCGTCCCGGAAATCACCGAACTGTTCGCGGCATTTGGATCTACGGAGGTTGAAATGGCCTCGGCCCGATTATCCGCCACGCCGGGCGAAAGTACCTGAACGTGGACAAAGGCGGTCGTTGAAGCACCCGGCGGCATGCTTCCCAAATCGCAACGGACCTCCCGGCCGTTCCGGGGGCAAAGCCCGAGATCGCTCCTTGCTCCCTCGAACTTTGTATTTGCCGGAACTGTATTGACCAGCTCAGCATGAAATGCGCTCTGCGGGCCCCGGTTGATGATCTTGATCTGGTACTGAACCGTGTCTCCTTCCACGATGGACTCCGGCGCCCCGGTCACTTCGACCGCCAGGTCGGCAGGTGAATCGGTTGTGTCCTTCTCATACCGGGCCATCGCAATCGCGTGGCTGAATTGTCCGGTTCGCCCGGCGGCCAGGATCTTGCCGGAATGAATGGTCACCGCCGCGGCCTCGTCTGTGCCGTTGTTGAACTCGGTCGTAACCATCCCGCCGGAACCGAACGCTGGGTCCGGGCTGCCGTCGGGCATGAAGCGTGCGACCTGAAAGTCGCTGGCGCCACCGGCGGCTGCGGCGTTTCTGCCCAGGGCGGCCGCGAGTTTGTCGTCTGTGGAAAGCAGTGAGAGCACACTTCCCCTCGATGCGGACGTCACGGCTCCCGTCGCAAACTGCAGGTCCCGCGACCCGTCGGCCGGGTTGAACCGGCCGAGCCACCACCGATCGTCCGCGGCAGCCACGTTGGGATCGGGCACCTGTCCCACAGGTGTCTCCCCGCCGGCAACCAGCATTCCATTGTGCTGCGTCATCGTGATGATGCGCCGCGCGGTCCCCATGACCTTGCCACCCTGCCCGAAGCCGGTGATCAGGGCGCCCGCCGGGTCAAGGGCTATGATCGCCGATTTATTCTGGGCGTATAGGGCTGCATGGCCGGTAAAGCCGCCGACGTAGATGCTCCCGCCGATCAAGACCAGCGACGTGGCATTGTCCAGGCTGTCGTTCTGGCCGTCGACGGTGGCCACTCCGTTGGATCCGAATGTGGTGACCGGCGCGCCGTTCCCACTCAGCTTCGCGACCACAAAGTTGTTGCTCACCTTGCCGGCGGCAAAGATGCTGTCGCCGTCCAAGGCTATCGCGGTGGCCTGGCCCGGGCCCGGGATTTCAAAACGACCGAGGCCCCCGTTGAAGCTCAAGTCCGGTGACCCGTCCAGGTTGTATCGAAGAACAGCGAATCTTTGCTGGGCTGAAGGCTGAGTTTCGACCTTCAGCTCGGCCGCTACCAGTAGTTTTCGGTTAGGCTCTTTCTGAAACGCGATCGCCATTCCTTTGGCGCCCTCCAGGAGGAGGCGGCCCTGGGTCCCGAAGGATGTGACGGGGGCGCCGCGGGAATCGTATTTGTTGATAATCAACTGCTCAGGTTGCGCGATAAAGTATCTGCACCCCTCCCGCAGGCAGCCGGCTACGTAGAGATTTCCCTCGTCGTCGGCGGCGACGGACGTGCCGTAGCCTCCCGGTCCAATCTGCCGCCCAGATCCGGGAGTGGCCCCGAACTCGGGGTCCAGGTCGCCCGGCGCGCCGGCCCACAGTGCGGCGAGCGGAAGGATAACCGCCGCGGCGGTGATCACAAACAGAGCCGTGAGGCTGACTGCGGGCCGGGCCACAGGGCCTTTAGTCCTTGCGGTCATTGGGTGGCCGACGCGGGTACGTTGGAGTAGCCCACTCGCCGAGTGGATTGCTTCTTTCGCCAGACCAGCCATCCTCCGAGCAGAACTAGGGCTCCAGCGCCCCCGGCCACCCAGGGGGGGCCTGAGGAGGTTTCCGGTCGAGGAAATCGGATCTGGGTTGCGTAGATCTCCTGCTGAAAGCCGTCGAATGCGGAGTTGCGGGTGTCGGTCCAGGCGGCCATTGCGATTTCCGGCTTCGAGAACAACGCTATGCGCGACCCGAATTCCACCAGGCCCGTCGCAGAGACGATGGGATACCTGGGACCCACCTGGGTATCCGAAGGCTCCCCGGTGACCTTGATGTTCCCGGTAAAAGTTCTTCCCTTGTCGAAAGAGGACGTCAGGTAGACGTCCGCCTTCTGATTGGCCGCGTCGCTCCTCCGGTCGTAAAAAATTGCATCAAGGCGCCCGTTGGGCGAGGCCGACAGGCGCGGCATGTGCTGGTGCCGCCCGTTTCTCAGATCGTCGTCGTTTAACCGCACCGGGCTTGACCAGGAACGCCCGCCATCGCTCGAACGACTGAGAAACGCATCCCAATCGCCGTTTCTGGCATCGTGCCAGGCCGAAAAAAGACGTCCCTGCCCGTCGGTCGCCAGAGCGGGCGGAGGCATCGTGTAGATGAGCATGACTCGCTCGGGAGGCGCCAAGCCGGAGTTGACCACAACGCCCTTGTCAAAGGAGCGTCCGCCGTCTCGTGAACTGGATACAACCAGAGACCACTTACCTTCCCAGGTCGGACCCTCCACCCCCTGATAATCGCGAAAATCCTCCTCAAGGTCATAGTACGCCACATGCACCGATCCTTGCGGGCCCAGAGCTAGTGCGGGGGCTACGGCCCGCATCCGGCTGGGCGCGCTTACTCTGACCGGCTCGGAGAAGGTCTTGCCTCCGTCATCGGAGAAGGCCGACATGATCGGGTTGTCGGCTTGGGCAAGGCCGCCCACGGGCGGATCGGCGCCTGCCTGGAGCCAAACCAGGTACAAGCGTCCCATGGCCCCGATTTCCGGATCGATCGCCATGCGCACCATGTAGCGCTCGGGGCCGAGGACGCGCCGGGGAGTGCTATAGCCATCGGGGGTCGCGGTGACTAAGAAGGCGCCCGTGGGATTATTGCCCAGGCCGGCTAAGCCGATGAACAAAAACTTGAGACGGCCGTTCTTGTCGAAGGCTATTTCCGGGGCGTAGCATTTCTCCGTGCCTCTGGGCAACGCGGTAAG
>JBOGWH010000079.1:0-2078 GCA_050692975.1 Actinomycetota bacterium
CTCGGGTGGCGGTCGCTGTATTTAATCGGCCTGATTCCGCTGATGCTGGTGGGAGTTCTCCGGCTAAAGCTGAAAGAAACCCACCGCTGGCTCGAGGCGAAAGCGGCCGGGGTCAACGTGAAGAGGATCGCCTTTTCGGGCCTGATGAAGATCGCCGACCGGGCCGTCCTCTTTCGGGTGTGCGCCCTGTATTTCCTCACGCACTTCGGGCTTCTGGCGGCCTCTTACTGGTGGCCTTACTATGCCCAGCACCAGCGCAAGTTCTCGGAAGAGGCCTTCACGATCCTGCTGGTGGGCGCCTATCCCCTCGGCGTCACGGGTTACTTCGTGGCCGGCAGGCTCCAGGACCGCTACGGGCGGAGGCTGACCGGCTCGTCTTTTCTGTGCGGCGGCATCTTCTTTTCGGCCCTGGTCTTCCAGATGTCCAGCCCGGTCGCCATGTTCCCGGCCCTGGCCCTGGCCGTGTTCTTCGGGCTCGGGGCCAACCCGGTTCTAAATGCAGTGGTCGCGGAGCTGTTCCATACCGAGATCAGGGCAACCGCGGTCGCACTGGCCCGCTCGATATTCGGGACCCTGGGCTCGATTGCCGGTCCGATCGCAGTCGGCATCTTGGCCGACGCGGGAATGGAGCGAAAATTCCCCGGGTGGCCTGTGCTCGGTGATCTCGGTGACTCAGTGACCCTGGCCACTCTGGTGCTGCTTCCAGCCGCGGCCCTTTTCCTGCGGCTTCCGGAAACGGCGGGGAGGGAGCTCGAAACCATCTAGTCTCCGGGTGGGATAATCAGGGCCTCATGACACCCCGGACTCGATTCGTGGTGGCCGCGGCCGTGGTGGTGGCGGCCATCGGAGGGCTGATTGCGTTCTCACTGGCCAACTCCACCGCGTACTACAAGACCATCGCCGAGCTCACCTCCGCAGAGCCATCCCCGCAGGAGAAGGTCAGGGTCGCCGGAAAGGTGGCGCCCCAGTCCATCTCGCGCAACGGGGCGGTGACGACGTTTTCGGTCACCGATGGAAAGGCCGCTCTTCCGGTCACCACCGGCGACCTGCTGCCCGACACCTTCGGCGCCGGAGTGGATGTGGTTGCCGAAGGCGTCATGGCCGAAGGCATCTTTTCCGCCTCCAGCGTCCTGACGAAGTGCCCGTCTAAGTTCAAAGCCAGGACATGAGCACCGCCGGCCGTCCCCTGCTGTTCGTCGCGCTTGCGGCGGCGCTGTGGGCGATGGGCGCTTCGGCGGCGGCGGCCAGGCGCGGGGACGCCAACCTCGCGGAGTCGGCGAAGAGGGGACTTTTGGCGGCAGCGGGACTTATAGCAGCCGCCACCGGCGTGCTGTGGATTGCCCTGGCCACCCACGATTTCTCCCTTCACTACGTGGCTTCCTATACGAGCGAGTCCACCCCGGTCATCCACACCTTTACCGCTCTGTGGGCCGGGATGGAGGGCTCGCTGCTCTTCTGGACGCTGCTTACCGCCCTCTACGCGGCGACCGCAGTTTGGGTCCAGCACCGGCGCCGCCCCGAACTGGCGCCCGTGGCAACCATCGCCCTCTCGGGCATCATCTCCTTCTTCCTGGGCGTGCTCGTCTTTGCGGCCGATCCCTTTGCGCTCAGCTCACCGGTGCCCCTGGACGGGGCCGGCCTCAACCCACTGCTTCAGTCCCCGTTCATGGCCATCCACCCGGTACTGCTTTATCTGGGGATGACTGGCTTTGCAGTGCCCTTTGCTTTTGCAATCGCCTCGCTGGTGACGGGCAGGCTCGACGCCCGCTGGTTCACCTCCACCCGCCGCTGGACCGTGGTGGCATGGTCTTTTCTTTCGATTGGAATCCTGCTGGGAGCCGCCTGGGCCTACATGGAGCTGGGATGGGGCGGCTACTGGGCATGGGACCCGGTGGAAAACGCGAGTCTGCTCCCGTGGCTTACCGGAACTGCATTCCTTCACTCCGTGTTGATCCAGGAGCGCCGCGGGATGCTCAAGGTCTGGAATGTCGCACTGGTTCTGACCACCTACTGCCTGGCCATCTTCGGCACCTTCCTGACCCGGTCGGGGCTCGTCACATCGGTCCACACCTTTAGCG
>JBOGWH010000080.1:0-2737 GCA_050692975.1 Actinomycetota bacterium
CCTTCATAGGGCTCGCCGCCTTTGCCCTCGTGTCCGCCCTCATAGTCGAGCTTGTCTTCTCCAAGGTCGAGATACGAGACGTACAGATCACCGTCGGGCCCCAGCGCCGGGGACGGACCCACGGCACGGGCCCGGGACTTAGCGCTAACCGTGGCCGGGCCTATCCAGGAGGCTCCCCCATCCTCGGAGCGCAGGAACATGATCGGGTTTCCGGGACCGGGAAATGCGAGGTTGGCCGTGTCCTGGGCCTGCAGCCAGGTGACGAAGATGCGCCCCGACCGGTTGGGATCTGCGATCAGCCGCGTCTGGAAAGTGTGCGGCGGGGCCGGCCCGATAATTTTTGCGGGGGTCGAAAGGGTCTTGCCCTGATCGGTTGAGGTGGAAAGCCAGAACGCGTTCGGCCGGTTTCCCTGGCCGTAAAGCGTCACGAACGAGACGTAAAGGGTCCCCGAGCCGTCGAAGGCGGCGTCCGGAGCGAAACACCGCTCGGGCAGCTCCTCCCCGGCCGGGAAGGGGATTTCCACGTCCTTCCAGGCGGCCCCCCCGTCCTGAGATACGTGCATGCCGCAGGAAAAGCGGGGGGTATCGATGCGGTTGACGACCACGATGTTGGAGGGCATGGCGGGGTTTCGCGCCACAGTGGGCGAGTTATGGGCGTTGATGTCGGTCTTGTCTCCGGCCCCCTCGTTGATCGGAAGATTCCCGCCCACTGCCCTGGCCCCCCCTTGCTGCAGGGAGGACCCGATGAGAAATGCGCCCGCCCCCAGCGTGATCATGGCAATACCGAGCAGCGCCCGCAGCCATGTCCCGCCTCCGGGACTGCTCCCGGCGGCTTCCGGAGAATCACTCATCTTGCCGACCATCAGCGCGGCAGACTATCAAAAGGTTGGTAAAGCTCCAACAATCCCTACCGGTTTCGGTAAGGGACCGCAAAGTCCGCAGCCGCTCTGGGCCGGGCGGTTGCGCCCTGGGGGCCGCCATTTCCCGGGCCGCTTTCCATCGAAACCGGAGGGCCGGCAAGCTCCTCAAGCTCCTCGAAGCTGACCGCCTCCCTTTCGATCAGAGCAGCGGCGACCCGATCGAGCTGGACGCGGGATGCGGTGAGAACTGCGATTGCCTTCGCATAGGCCTGGTCGACGAGACTCCTGGTTTCCGCATCGATCAGCTGTGCGATCTCCTCCGAGTAATGCCTTTCCTCATACCCGTCGCGGTCGTCGTATGCCAGCGGCCCGAGCTTCTCACTCATGCCCAGCTCGCAGACCATGTTCCTTGCGATACGGCTCACCCGGGCCAGATCGTCGGCGGCTCCGGAGCTTGGCTCGTCGAACACGATTTCCTCGGCGGCTCTTCCTCCCAGGATTCCGGCCATCTGTTCGATTAAGACGGACTTTGGATGGACGAGTCGCTCGGCCGTCTCCTGGTTCCAGGTAACGCCCAGGGCACGTCCGCGAGGGATGATCGTGAGCCTGTGGGGGGTGGTCGCGCCCTCAAGAGCCCGCCCGACCAGGGCGTGTCCTACCTCGTGATAGGCGACCAACGCCCGCTCGGAATCGCTGAGAATGTGGGAACTGGAAACCCCGAGACCCACGCGTTCTATGGCCTCCTCGATAAGACGCATGTCGGTTGACGCAGCGCCCTTGCGCGCCGCAAGGAGGGTCGCCTCATTCATCACGTTGGCCAGTTCGGCGCCCGAAAGGCCCCGGGTAAGCCCGGCAACCAGGTCGAGGTCGATGTCGGGGGCAAGCCTCTTACCCTTGGCGTGGACCTCGAGAATCGCTCTGCGCCCCTTGCGGTCGGGAAGACCGATGGTGACCGTCCGGTCGAAGCGGCCCGGCCGCACTAGGGCGGGGTCGAGAATGTCCGGGCGGTTGGAAGCCGCCATGATTATCACTCCCGAGCGCGCCTGGAAGCCGTCCAGCTCTATCAGGATCTGATTAAGTGTCTGCTCGGACTCGCGGTTTCCGCTTGCCGAAGCGATCCGGTGAGCGCCGATGGCGTCGATTTCGTCGATAAAAATGATTGCCGGCGCCATCGCCCGCGCTTCGGCGAACAGGTCCCGCACCCTTGCCGCTCCCTCGCCCACGAAAACCTCAACAAATTCGGTGGCGGCCACCGAAAAGAAGACCGCATTTGCCTCGCCCGCCACGGCCCGGGCAAGTAGCGTCTTTCCCACCCCGGGAGGCCCGACCAGCAGGAATCCGCGGGGGGGCCGGGCCCCCATCTCAACAAACTTCTCCGGCTGGGCAAGGTATTCCTTCACTTCGGCCAGCTCCACGATTGCTTCGTCCACTCCGGCGACGTCCTCGAAGGTCACCCGCTCATCCGGACTGGACCGGCCGAAGCTGCGGTCGCGCATCGAAAGCCGCCTCTGGCGCTCGGGGGCCTCCTTGATCCGCTCAAGGGCCTCCTCAAGCTCCGCCTGCCCGACCTGCTTCTTACCGGAGCGGGCGGCCAGGAGGGCGCCTTCGTTCAGCAGGCTGGCCAGGTCCGCTCCCGAGAGACCGATGGCTCGCTTGGAGATCTTTGCCAAATCAACGTCGGCGGCAAGTTTCTTGTTCTTGGCGTGGACTTCGAGTATCGACAGGCGCCCGGCCTCACCGACACGGTCCAGGCCGACCGCCCGGTCGAAGCGGCCGGGTCGCAGCAGCGCGGGGTCCAGGACGTCGGGGCGGTTGGTCGCCCCCATGACCACGATGCCCTCCATCGGAGAAAAGCCGTCCATCTCGGTGAGGATCTG
>JBOGWH010000081.1:0-1171 GCA_050692975.1 Actinomycetota bacterium
GCGGCGCCGGCAATGGTTCCGGGTACCTGGATGCGCCTTCCGGCGGCGCTGACATCGCCGTTGACGGTCCCCCTCACTCGCAGCGTGTCCGTGCCGATGTACAGGTCGTCCTCAACCACGCCGTCGATGTTGGTGGCCTTCTCGTCGACCCTGTAGACGCCGGCATTGGCGGAAACGGGCATCAAGAAAGCGAGGGCCACGCAGCAATAGACAAACCGCCTGAAGGCTCTGGGCTTCACGCCCGAATCTTATGCTTACATGAGAGGTTCAGGCTACGGATAGTCTTGGTGCCGTGCTGAGTTTTATTTTGGGACTCTTTTTGCTGGGGTTGATTGTGGGCGCCTTCGGGCGTCTAGCGCTGCCGGGCCCCGACCCCATGAGCATATGGATGACCAGCCTCACCGGAATCGGCGGCTCGCTATTGGGGGGCATGGTGGGCAACTGGCTGTTCGGGCGGCCCGGCGGGTTCATGCTGTCCGTCCTGGCCGCCACCGGGCTGGTCTATCTGGTGCGGAGATCAAGGGCGAGAGCCTGAGCTTTTCTAGTCCCTGATCCACCCGCAATAGCGCGCCAGCGCGATGACCTGGCGAACCTGGGACTGCCCCGTCTTTTGCAGGAGGTTATGGACGTGGTCTTTTACGGTCGGGACGCTGATAAAAAGCTTCTTAGCGACGCCGTCGTTGGAGTGCCCGAACGCAAGTAGCCGAAGGATTTCCTGTTCTCGCGGCGTGAGCGACGCAAGCTGCTGGCGAACGGCCTCCACTTCAGTTTCTTTATCTCCCAGCCGGTCGACCATTTTCTGAAGCTGCCTGGCGAGCACCGGCTCGCCGCCTGCATGGGCACTGCGTATGGCCTCGGCCAACTGGTCGACGGTCGCGGATTTGGGAAGAAAGCCCGCCGCCCCCGACTTGATCGCCGACTGGACATTGCCGGCGGCCACCAGTGAGGAGAGCAGGATGACCTTTACGCCCGGGGCGCGGGCGGCCAGCGCCGCCGCTATCGCGGGGCCCTCCATCTCCGGCATCCAGTAGTCGATCACCGCGACGTTCGGCCTTCTCTTCCGGACGGTTTCGACTGCCTCGGGGCCGCTGGTGGGATAGTCCTCAAAGACCGCCAGGTCGGACTGAGCCCGAAGGCTGCCGGCTACGCCCTCGGCAAACATGCGGTGAGC
>JBOGWH010000082.1:0-4534 GCA_050692975.1 Actinomycetota bacterium
GGCTAGGCGGTAGGGGCGTGGGGTGGGTCTATTTCAGAGGATCACTTTTCGCCTGGGGTGGGTCTGAATGAGAGTAACGTTCTTAGAATCGGGATAGACCGCGGGAATGTTTAGCCTCCCCCTTCGTCCCTACAAAATCGACCACCGTCAACAGCCTGATTCTCTTGCGATTTTCTCGACCTTGGGAAACATCGGATTGGGAATATCCTTTCGTGCGACGGCCTGTTGAGACAGGCCGCGCTGCTTCCTCAGCAGAGCTTTGGTCGTAGTGCGTGGGGGGTTGTCTTGTCTCGGTCCCCCTGTAACAGATGGCTCCGGCATCCGTGTCACAGATGGCTCCGGTAGCTATGCCGCACTATTCCTCCTAGGTTTGCCGGCTCAATTGAGCGCAAGTGAAGACCCAAAGAGGGTTCTACTGGTGGATTTACTGCGACATGGGTACCGAAGCCACTGCGACATGGGTACCGAAGCCACTGCGACATGGGTACCGAAGCCACTGCGACACGGGTACCGAAGCCACTGCGATATGGGTACCGAAGCCACTGCGACATGGGTACCGAAGCCGGGTGGGGAGGTGCGACACACGTGCCGGAGCCAATGTGCGACAGAGCTACCGAGATTGCACACAGAAAGCAAAGGGAACTGAGTGAGTGCCCTCGACGGGTTTCGAACCCGTGATCTCCGCCTTGAGAGGGCGGTGTCCTAGGCCGCTAGACGACGAGGGCCGGTGATGTTTCGGTTGGCAATGACCCTCCTCGAACCTCGGTACTTCTGGAGTCCGAAGGAGTCCACACCTGTCAGTTGATTGTAGCCGTCTTTCACCTTGACTTCCCTGTAAGCCGCTTGGCCTCTCGCTCAGCCCCCCACGTAAGCCGCCAGGTGCTCGCCGGTGAGGGTAGAACGGGCGGCGACCAGGTTGGCCGGGGTCCCCTCGAACACGATCCGGCCGCCCTCGTGGCCGGCCCCGGGGCCGAGGTCGATGATCCAGTCCCCGTGCGCCATCACCGCCTGATGGTGCTCGATTACGATGACCGACTTCCCGGAATCCACGAGCCTGTCTAGCAGGACCAGCAGCTGTTCTACGTCCGCCAAGTGCAGTCCTGCGGTTGGCTCGTCCAGCACGTAGACGTCGCCCTTCTCGGCCATGTAGGTGGCCAGCTTCAGCCGCTGCCGCTCGCCTCCCGACAGCGTCGTCAAAGGCTGACCGAGAGTGAGATAGCCCAGCCCGACCGCGGCGAGCCGTTCGAGGATGGCGTGCGCCGCCGGGGTGGCCGCCTCGCCGCTTCCGAAGAACTCCCCGGCCTCGGAAACCGGCATTGCCAGCACCTCGCTGATGTCCCGGCCGCCCAGGCGGTATTCGAGGACCGACGCCTGGAATCTCTTGCCACCGCAGTCCTCGCAGGTGGTGGCGACGCCGGCCATCATCGCCAGGTCCGTATATATGACTCCAGCGCCGTTGCAGGTGGGGCAGGCACCCTCCGAGTTGGCGCTGAACAGAGCAGGCTTCACTCCGTTGGCCTTGGCGAAGGCCTTTCGGATCGGGTCGAGCAGTCCGGTATAAGTTGCAGGGTTGCTTCGGCGGGAGCCGCGGATCGCGCCCTGGTCGATGGCCACTACCCCGGCGTCGGGGGGCATCGAGCCCTCCACGAGCGAGCTTTTGCCGGATCCGGCGACCCCGGTAACGACGACAAGCACCCCGAGCGGAATGTCGACGTCCACGTCGCGCAGGTTGTGGGTAGATGCCCCGCGGATCTCCAGCTTGCCGGTGGGCGTGCGCAGCGTGTCCTTTACAGTGGCGCGGTCACCGAGGTGCCGGCCGGTGATGGTATCGCTGGCCCGCAGCCCTTCCACGGTCCCCTCATAGCAGACGGACCCGCCCGCCGAGCCCGCGCCGGGGCCGAGGTCTATGACGTGGTCGGCCATCACGATTACCTCCGGGTCGTGCTCGACGACGAGGACGGTGTTGCCCTTGTCGCGCAGGCGCAGCAGCAGATCGTTCATCCGCCGGACGTCGTGGGGGTGCAGGCCGATGGTCGGCTCATCGAAGACGTAGGTGACGTCGGTAAGCGAAGAGCCGAGGTGGCGGATCATCTTGGTGCGTTGCACCTCGCCACCCGACAGCGTGCCGGAGGGCCGGTCGAGCGAAAGGTAGCCCAGCCCGATCTCCACGAACGAGTCAAGGGTATGCCGCAGCCCCGCGAGCAGGGGCCTCACGGAAGGCTCGTTGAGTCCGCCTACCCAGGCTGCCAGGTCGCTGATCTGCATCGCGCAGACGTCGGCAATATTGACGCCGCCGATGCGCGAGGAACGGGCCGATTCGCTGAGCCGGGTGCCGCCGCAGTCGGGGCACACGGTGAAGGTGACCGCCCGGTCGACGAAGGCCCGGATATGCGGCTGCAGGGCATCGGGGTCTTTGGACAAGAACGACTTCTGGATCTTGGGGATCAATCCCTCGTACGTGACGTTGACGCCCTTGACCTTTATTCTGACCGGTTCCTTGTACAGGAAGTCGTTTAGCTCCTTGCGGGTGTACTTGCGGATCGGCTTATCGGGGTCGAGAAAGCCCGACTCGGTGAAGATTCCCACCGTCCACCAGCTGTCCGCCTTGTAGCCGGGGATGGTGATCGCTCCCTCGCGCAGCGACTTGGTGTCGTCGTAGAGCTGGGAGAGATCGATGTCGTTCACAGTGCCCATTCCTTCGCAGCGGGGGCACATCCCGCCGTGGTAGAGGACGTCGCGGACCACGATGCGCTTTCCCTTGCCTTTTTCGACGGTCATGGCGCCGCTGGCTCTGCGCGCCGGGACGTTGAAAGAAAACGCCGTCGAAGGCCCGATATGCGGCCTTCCCAGCCGGCTGAACAAAATGCGCAGCATCGCGTTGGCGTCGGTAGCGGTGCCGACGGTGGAGCGGGCGTTGGCGCCCATCCGCTCCTGATCGACGATGATCGCGGTCGTCAGTCCATCTAGTACGTCTACTTCGGGCCGGGCCAGCGACGGCATGAAGCCCTGAACAAAGGCGCTGTAGGTCTCGTTGATCAGCCGCTGCGACTCCGCGGCGATCGTGCCGAACACCAGCGAACTCTTACCGGACCCGGAAACTCCGGTGAATATCGTCAGTCGCCGTTTGGGGATAGCGACGGTGACATCTTTTAGATTGTTGACCCGAGCCCCCTGAACCCGGATCAAGTCGTGGCGGTCGGCAGTATGCCGCGAATCAGAGCCCGCACCCCTCTTCCCGGCCTTAGTCATCTTCGTTGCCATGAGACGTCGATTCTTTGGGCTTACCCGCTCGGGGTCAAGCACGCGGTTTCTCAAAGAGCTCAAGACCTCAAGCGCGCGGTTTCTCAAAGAGCTCAAGACCACCTCCGAGGCCGCCGCCTGAAGCGCCGGTTAGCGTTTCGGCAAGCCGAGTAAATAGAATCCGCCCCCGAAGGCAGCTTTTACCGCGAAGGCAGCTTTTACCGCCGGAGCAGCCGGCAGAAGGGGCGCAGATGAAACGCTTTCTACCGTTGGCAATCATCCTTGTCATGCTCGCAACCGCCTGCGGCGGCGATGAGGGGCCGTCCCGAGAGGATCCACTGACCTTCAAGGTCAGTCTGGACCCGGCGGTTAAAGGCCGAAACGTGTCGTTTCTTACCTTCTTGCCCAATGAGATCTCCGCCCGCCAGGGCGACAAGGTGGAATTCACTCTGGACAAGTACAACGGCGAGCCCCACGCCGTGGCGCTCGGAAAACTAGTCGACGAGGGAATCGAAAGCCTGCGCAAGCTCGGCCCCACGGCGCCGGCGGCGCAGCAGGAGGAAGCCCTTTCAAAACTTCCCGATCCGTTTCCTCACGAGCCGGCACCCGACGCGCCGCGCAAGCTGAACCAGTCCGGGGCACGGCCTTGCTTTCTCGCTTCGGGCGACCCTCCGAACGATCTGGCCGGAGGCGCTCCGGCGTGCAATGAGACCGACCAGCCGGATTTCACTGGTGAGCAGAGTTTCTACAGCGGCGGTCTTTTGGCCGACGACGGAATGCATTTCGACGTGAACATCGCAGCGGATGCAAAGCCGGGCAACTACACGTTTATGTGCCTGGTGCATCGCGGCTCTATGACCGGAGCGTTGACGGTCTTGGAGAGAAGCCGCGGAGTCCTGGAACCGGACAAGGACGTCGAGCGGGGGCGCTCCCAGGCGGCCGAACTGACCGAAGAAGTGACCCGGGCGGTGGACAAAGCAAAAGGCGCCGGCCCCGAAGCGGTCTCGGCAGGAGTCGGCACCGCCGATGGCCGCGCCCAGGCACTCGAGTTCGTTCCCAGGGAGGTCACCGTGGCCTCCGGCGGAACGGTGACCTGGAACGTGACCGGCTTCCACGCCGTCAGCTTCGGGCTGTCGGAGGAAGACTTAGGCCCGTTTACCAAAGACGACAAGGGCAACTTCGAGTTGAACCGGAAGCTAAGGCCGGTGAACAGCCCGCCGCTCCCTCCGGAATACCAGAGCTTTCCTCCCACGACCGATAAGCCTCTGGCGCTGGACGGCGGCCGGTTCATCGG
>JBOGWH010000083.1:0-8297 GCA_050692975.1 Actinomycetota bacterium
ATTCTCGCCAGGATATATTCGGCCCTACCGACAAGCGACAAAATTTGGAGCAAGTCATTTTCCAGGTAGGCGACGGGTCAGTGTAAATTCACTCCTCTATCGACGGGTTGCCTTCTGCATCCGAAAAGCGTTCACAGCCTCCTATAGTGAATTTTATGCAGGGACTTCTGTATGAAAGTTGGTCTCTGGTCCCATTCGGGACGCGGATGGGACGCGGACACCGCGTCCCAAGAGGGGTAAAGACGGGACAAAACGGAGGAGTCGATTGGCGTCAAAAAGTGCCTGTGACCAGCCTGAATGCACCAAAAATGCCTGGATTTTGGGCGTCATCAAATTCGGCCTGACCGCTTTGTAAGGGCGGTGCTCTCCCGCTGAGCTAAGCGCCCGACTCCTTCCATTATCCCTGCTCGCAGGCCCGGTTGACTCTGCGGAACGATTTCAATCGGATCCCCCGCTTGGCCGAGGCTGAACTGATTGATCTCCACTGGAGTTCAAGGGTGGTTGATGAGGCCCGCCGAACCTTGGTCCAAGACCTTCTGCTCGACCCTCTAAGGTCGAAAAACTTCTGGGGGCGCTAAAGCGCGCTTTTCCAGGGGCGGAGGTGACGAGCTTTGAAGAGTTGGAGAAAGACCTCAACCTGCCCGATCCTGACGATCGACACGTCCTGGCAGCCGCCGTCCACAGCGAATGCGATCTTCTGGTCACCGCTAACGTCAAACATTTCCCGGGCGAGGACCTAGCCCATTTCGACCTGCTCCCCCTCAATATCGATGATGAACTGATCCTGATGGCCGAGTCGTTTGGCGATCACTTGCCAGGCGCAGGACCGGGAGCCTTCCCTCGGCCTGCGCCCGCGGGGGGTGCCAAAGCGATGCCAGCGGGCCATGGGCAGTCCAACCTCGGGGGCAGTTTGAGCGTGTACGTGCCCAGAAATGAGGCTAAATGTGTATTGACTGAGCTTCGTGCACCGTTCACCATTTAAAGGGAAACAAGACTTGCCGGGCAAATCGGCTGAATACAGGGAAAGGACTTGAAATGAACAGAAAACGGGGTTTCGTCACCGTGGCGGTTGTCGGCTTGGTATTGCTTGCCCTCGGAGGCCTCGCCTGGGCCTGTACGGTCGCTGCGAGCCTGTCGATTGCTCAAATATCCGGACCGGCGGGAGTGCCGGTAAATATCACCGGTTCTACCTTTGGCCCCGCTCCGGTTGAAATTCGGTGGAATTCTGTGGACGGCCAGATCCTGGCCACCGCCCAGGGGCCCGACTTCACAGTGGCCGTGACGCCACCCGCTGATGCCCGAGCCGATTTCTATTACGTCGTTGCCATTCAGAAAGGTCCCGAGGCAGTCTTTAAGGCATCTGGAATATTTGAAGTGACCGGCCCGTCTGGAGCGAAGTCTCAAGCTACCTCCACCGACCTTTGGAGCGGCTTTACCGGTCAAAGTTCATCGGTGCCTGCCGTCCCCCAGGCAACCCCTGATTCGGCTTTCAGTTCGTCGGCTGCCGGTTTCCGATTGCTGGCGGCAGGGGCAATGGGCCTAATCGGCGCAGGGTTTGTGGCGGCAAAGGGCCGCAAAACCCGGCTTTCATCCGGGCGGAGCTGAGCGCCGCAGGGTTGAACCCCCGGCCCCCGCAAAAAGGGGGCTGGCTGAACACAATTCAATTCCGGCAGTCAACAGGGGAGAACGGCTGAAGTCTATGGGAGGGTCTGTGCCGGGCAATTGGGTAGGTGAGCCTCGGATGCGGCGGACTTGTGTTTCGATATGCCTCGGGATTCTCACCGCGCTGGGGGGCCTGGTATCTCCAGCACACGCCAACCACTTTCCCTGGCGCATGCTCAATCCTCCTGCCCCGACGCCTGCGCCGCGCCTTTCTCACTATGCGGTGACCGACGAGTCGCAACGCAACGTGGTGATGTTCGGCGGATGCGGGAAGAGCGCACCGGGTTCCGCCGGCGCGTGCGACCCCGCCGATCCACAATATTTGGGCGACACGTGGATTTGGGACGGGACCCTCTGGTCACAGGTGACCACCGGCCCAAGCCCCTCGACCCGAGCCGGCCATGCGATGGCCTACGACCGAGCGCGAAGCCAGGTTCTGCTGTTCGGAGGCCAGGGTGCAAACGGCCTGCTCGGGGACACCTGGGCGTACCGGGGCGCGACCAGGACGTGGACAAAGCTCGCCGAAACCGGACCGGTGCCCAGAGTTGACTCAGCCATGGCCTCGGACCCCCAGGGGCGGGTGGTTCTTTATGGTGGAAGCGAAGGGTCGGGACAAACCTGGGCCTTCGACGGCAACTCCTGGACGCAACTGTTCCCGGAGCATTCGCCCACTGCTTCCGGAAAAGTCATCCTGCGCCACGGCATGATTTTCGACCCGGCCCGCAACAACACGGTCCTGTATGGGGGGTCGGTTGTGGGGACGAATCCAGGCGTCAACGACAACGAGCGGGGCGAGACCTGGACCTGGAACGGCGCCGACTGGTCGCAACCTCCGGGCACGGGGACCTTCGGCTCCAGCGCATCCAACCGCCATACCACGAGACTTGCCTGGGACTCCGAAAAAAACCTGGTTGTACTTGCCGGGGGCTGGAGCGGGGGGGAGAGTTTCATCACGGTCTACTCATGGGACGGGACCAGCTGGACGGGCTACGGCCATTCGCCCTCCGCAGGGGGGCCGAACGAGGCACCCAGAGAAAGAACGCTTCATTCCCTCGCATTCGATCCGGTGACTAACCACACCCTTCTATTCGGGGGACGCCGGCGGCTGAGCCCCTATCCACCCCTCAACGACTCATGGATATGGAAGGGCTGGGAGGGCACCGACCTTTCTCTGGCCGTTGTGGACACTCCGGACCCCGTTGTTGCAGGCATGAAGATCACCTACAAGGCCGTTCTCATCAACCAAGGTCCGGCTCTGGCGCCGAATGCGAACCTCAAGATGTCGTTCCCGGAGAACGTGGATTTCGACCATACTGCTCCGGCTGCCGGATGCTCATATTCCCAGGCCGAAAGGTCGGCGACGTGCACCCTGGGCACCCTGGACATCAGGCAGGTAGTTTCATTCGATGTCGTTGTAACCGCAAGGCAAGCCGGTGAGGTCGTAACCAGAGCCACCGCGTCGTCCAAGAACATGGAGCTAACGCCCGCCGATAACGAGGCCACGATTTCGACCACGGCCATAGGACCACCGCCGGCAGTCACCTTGCCGCCGCTGGTTTTGCCGGATTTGCGCCTGCCCGGCTCCGACCCGGGAGGGGGCGGAGGACCCCCAGGAGGATCGGGCCCGGCCTCGAACGGATCTTCGTCAACGTCGGGCGCCGGCAATTCTGCCATCGCCGGGCAGGGCGCGGCCCCCGCCGCGCAGATCCCTACCACGCCGCAGCCTGGAGGGCCGGCGCCGCCCATCTCAGGCGGCCTTGGGGCCGACCAGGTTTTGGAATCGGCTGCCACGAATTTGACTACCGCATCTGCTCCGCAGGGCTCGGGGTTTACCTTGCCCGCTCAGTCCGCGCAGAGCGCCCCCGGCCTGGTTTACTCCGACCGACCGGCGCCCGTACCAGCCAGCCGATTCGCTATGTCGCGGGTTCCTGATGGTGCGGGCGCGGGTTTGCTGATGGCCGGTCCGGGGTCTCTGCTGCTTTTGGCAATCGCCTGCGGGGTGCGCCCGAACCGGGGCCGAATCAACGACCACCCGCTCCCTGCGGCAGCACCGGCGGCAGCAGTTTGCTGATGACACCGGTGTGCAAACGGTGGGTTGCACGCGGCAGGGCACACGGGGCTGCCCTTTTGGCCGCACTTTTACTTCTTGCCTGCAGCACGCAGGGGGCCGATCGGCCGTCGACAGAAAGGCTTGCCGACGCCTCCCCTGCAAGCTGGTCGCCGGCCGCACCGATGTCGACGCCGCGATTCTGGCACGCGGCCACAATGCTTGCGGACGGAAAGGTTCTGGTGGCGGGCGGATGTCCGAAGACCGGCGTCCAGCGCTCCCGTGAGCTGGGCATCCCCGAGAACCAACTGGAGGACCCGGCCTCGGAGGTCATTTGCGCGAACTCTCAGGGGTCGGCAGAGGTTTTCGACCCAAAGAGCGGTAAATGGACCGGTGTCAGTCCCATGAGCGAGGAACGTGCTCAGCCCCAGGCCGTCGCTATCCCGCCGCGGCCCCGGTCCCGGTGCGGGCGTCTTTGCGGCTTCGTAATGGTGATTGGGGGCAACATTTCCGGTTCGGAGAACAAGGCAACGGCGGAGTTCTTCGACCCGAAGACCGGGAAATGGTCTCCGGCTCCCAGTCCCGACCCCCTTCGCTTCGGGTTGGCATTACCGCTGCTAGGCCCTGTGAAGGTCTGCGGAAAATTATGCGGGAAGATCTTTATGGTGGGGACTTCGACCGTGCCTGGGAGCCCAACCGCTGCAGCTATTTTTGATCCCGTAAAGGAAAAATGGTCCCCAATTCAAAAGCCCCCCGTCATCCTGGGCCGTCCGGGCTATACGGTCACGGTTTTGGCCTCCGGAGAGGTTTTGCTCCTTGGCGGCCTTGCCGGACAACTACTGCCGTCGGAGGAAATTAGCGGAGGCCGGGCACTGCCGGGCGGTCCCGCCCTGTACTACCCGTTAGAGGGCGTCTGGAGAGTCCTGGACAGTGGCGAATCGGTGGGGCGGGAGGGTCACAGCGCCACTCCTTTGAAAAACGGCAAGGTGCTCATAGCAGGTGGAGCCCAAACCGCGACACGCACGGGCTTGGGTTCCGCTGAGCTTTTCGCGCTCGGGGGTGCAGGCAAATCTGGGTCGGGATCCTATAGACCCACGGGCCCATTGAAGCAGCCTCGAAAAAATCATGCGGCCGTTGTTTTACCTGGCGACAAAGTTTTGGTTTCGGGAGGAACCCCGCCATTCAACCAGAATGGGTCTTCCGCCCCGAGAGTTCCGCCCGAGCCCGAGTTGTATGACCCGCAAACCGCCAGATGGGCCTCGACGACCGGCACCGCGAGCTACCGAGGCTCATTCCGAAAAAGCGGCTGGAGCATTTTCGAAATGACTCTCCTTGCCGACGGCAGGGTGCTTGCAACTGGCGGGATCGCACAGGACGACCGGGCCCTGGAGAGTGCCGATATCTTCGGTCCGTGAGTATCAGGATCCTGATCGCCGATTCAGAGGCTCTGTTCGCGGAGGCTCTGGCAATCGCTCTAAGCGCACTCGGCGACTTCCAAGTTTGCGGAGAGCAGCCGACCGAAGGCCCCGCTGCCATAGAGGAGATACTCATTCACCGCCCGGACGTGGCCGTGATGGACTACTGGCTGCGCCGAATGGAAGGTCCCGCAGCCACCATAGCGATACGGGCCCAGGTTCCCGATACAAAGGTTGTTTTGCTGTGCTGGTTCCACGGGGCCCGCGAGGTCCGATTCGGTCTGGCATCCGGCGCGGCAGGATTACTCTCCAAAAACCTCTCTCTGGAGGAGATAGCAGACGGGATACGGAAAGTCCATCAGGGTCAGTCCCCGGTTGTTGATCCGGCTTTCAGCCACATGCTCCAGGAACCTGACAAGCTCAACTCTGCGCGCTCGGCCTTGGAGAAAATCGAAAAGCTTACGCCCAGGGAACTGCAGGTCTTGAGCCTTCTCGGCGATGGGCAACGCGTACCCAACATCGCCGCCACACTGGCAGTAAAGACCGCTACGGTAAATCGCCACATCCACAATATTCTGGCCAAGACACAAACGCGGTCGCAGTTCGAGGCGGTCGCTCTTGGGAGGCAGCATGGGTTGCTCCAGCCGTAAGGTCGATGACTAAGACAATAGGTCCGGCCGCCGGGCCAAGAGTGCTGATTTCCTCGACCCAGAAGCTGTTCGCCCACAGCCTGGCCGCGGCCCTGCGCCACCGGCACGCAATAGACGTGATGGACCTTCATCCAGCCTCCGGCCGGGGAACGGTGGCCGCATCGGGGGAGCACCTGCCCGACGTAACTGTTGCCGGCGCGTGGATGCCGGACATGAGCGGGGCGGAGATGGCCGCCAAGATCGCCAGGGCGACGCCCAACACCAGGGTGATCCTTGTTTCGGCGCAGTATTCGCTGCAGCAGGTGACCGAGGCGATCGCTGCTGGAGCCGCCGGATACGTCCCCAGCTCCATCAGCGTCGCCAAGATGGCGGAGGGCATTCTCAGGGCCCACGCCGGCGAGTCGCCGGTATTTGGCCGGGAATTGGGTCAGATGATGTCTGCAATGGACTGGCGCTTGGCCCAGTCTCACGAAGCCCTGAAACGTCTGGGGGATCTGACCGGGCGGGAGCGCACGATAATGGGCTGGCTGGCAACCGGCGCCTCGCCCGAGGAGATTGCCCGGCATCTGTTCATCACTCCCAAAACCGTGAAAAACCACCTGCAGAATATTCTTCGAAAGACCGGGTCGGGCTCCCGGCAAGAGCTTCTGCAACTGGGGCGCTCATCGGGAATGCTGGCTTCGCTTCCCAGCGCTCACGACACTCGGAGCAGCGGCCGCGACCATTAGGTTTGCTGCCGGCGCAAGGTCCGCTTGGACTGTCCGGCACGAACGCCAACGGCTGCGTCTACCGAAAGGACCTGGACACGGAACCGACGAAGGATTCCGAAAACTCCCGCATCTGCCGGCCGTCCCCGGATTGTCTCTGCGAGGATAGCGGCGACGGTCCCTCCGGCGCCGATCGCGCCCTCATTTTGGTGATCAGCGCCCGAACTCGATATCGTCTTGCCGGCGGTCCGCCGGCCAGGGCAGATAGGGCCTCGCTGTCCGGTAGCATCCCTCCGGTCTCCTGCGCCGGGCGCCGTCGCTGAGTCGTGCGAAGTAGAATGTCTCCTACTTACGACTGGGGGCATAGTGGCTCGAAGCTATGGGGGAAAGTCCGCGCACCACGGTTCACGCGTTGTCGCTCGCCTGCCTGTGTGCGGCTGCGCTGTCGGCGGTCATAAAAGTTACACGCCCATGACAAATGAGGGAGCCATGTGAAATGCCAGAGAGCCGTATGAGAAGACAGCTTTTGGGAATCATCTGCGCGGTCGTCGCCCTCGCAGCACTTACCTCAGTTGCCACCCCGGCAACAGCTGCCCCTGAGGGGCTCGCGATGCACATCGGGCCTATCGCCCGGCTCGTCGAAGAAGGCCGGGGAATAGTTCTGGAGATCTACGTTTCTTGCGCCCCCGGCGACAGGGTCATCGAGGCTTTTGCCTATGCCTCACAGCCCGACGAGTCGGGAGGGGGCGCATACAGTGGATTTTCGGGGATTCCGGTCCGCTGCACCGGTCAGACCAGGACTTATTTCGTCACCGCGCGGACCTTCGAGGGCGAGGCTCCGTTCAAACCGGGCCCGGCTAACGCCAGCAGCTATCTGTTGGTCTCGGCACGACCCGACGGCCCCACTTCATCTACCGGAGACTTCGAGGTCGTCCAGATTATCGAGTAAGGCCTTTACTCTCGTGCGAAGAGTTGCACGAAGCGGCGGAGCAGCGACGGCGGGTGGACGACGTTGCCGGCCCGCGCCTGGGCCTTCAAAGCCTCTGCTGCATGCGGCTCGAAATAACCGGCGTGTTTGTAAACATCGATCCGTAGTTCGATGCCGGGAACGTCCAGTTCGGGATGGAACTGCGTGGCATACACGTTGCTGCCGACGCGAAACGCCTGCACCGGGCAGGCTTCCGACGAGGCTAGGTTCACGGCGTGGGCGGGCAGCTTCGTGATCGCTTCCTTGTGGCCGAGGAATGCCTCGAATCTGTCGGGCAGAATCTCGAAGAGGCGATCGGCCCGGCCCTCCTCGGTCAGGGTGACTGGCGTCGGGCCGACCGGCTCGGCGTAGGTCCGGTCTACCACCGCCCCCTGATGCGTGCCCAGTGTGCCGATTCCGTAGCAGGCCCCGAGAAACGGAAAGTCGCGGGTGACGATCTGATCGAGCAGGGCGCTGATCTCGGCCTCCACCCGGACCTGGACCTCTGACTTCTCATCGTCAGACGAGTTGAAAGGACCGCCGCCCAAAATCACTCCTGAAAAGTCCTCCAGCCGGATGGGACCGAGGGGCCCCTGCTCCATTCGCACCCGCAGCAGATGCTCTTCGCCGAGCCCGGAGAAACGAAGCATGGCCTCATACTCGTTGTCCGCCGCCCTGTCGACCTCCCTGGTCCCTAGCAGCAGGAAAGGTCTCATCGGGGGGTGCCCCTGTTCGACATCGGTTTAGCGTAGCGTTTCAATCCTAGCCACCGCGGGACGTCGCAAACGGGCAAATCCGCCGCCCCCAAGACGGCTTGCCCGTGGAAAAAGGTGTGAAGGAGCCCGGCCC
>JBOGWH010000084.1:0-1685 GCA_050692975.1 Actinomycetota bacterium
CTCTTTGGAGACCGATCCCCTATGTGTATCCCAGCGTTCCACCACGGCTTTGTCGTCGACGAACAGCCTGACTCCGTCGTCAGTGGCGACATCTGCTGAAAACCCGTAGTTGCCGGCGGTTGGTGCGTTTATCTCGCCGGTCAGCCTGCCCGAAAAGCTGTCCGCGGTCAGCTGCGAGCTGGGAGATCCCGAGCCCCAGTTTGCCCAGTTCGACAAGGTCGTATGGGCCTTGGGCGGCCCGGCGACAGACGTGTTGTCCCACCACGCCGCCGCCATCCCGTCGATGCCCTCGTCGTAGGCGGTGGTGGAGTGAGGGGCTGTGCTTGAGCGAATATCGGCTCCAAACTCCGATGGCGCCGCTGGCCCGTAGGAATCGGTGGGCCGCCCGGCAGAATCGTAAATAGTGGTGGTCTTAAGGCCTGCCGGATCGGTGCTGGAGGTGGGGCGATCCTGGGAGTCCCAAGTATGCGAGGTCAGCTTGCCGGCTGAGTCGCGGTCCTCGATCAGCCTGTTGGAGGCATCCATGGTCACCTGCCGGGTGTAGCCGGTGGCAGGCGACAATCCGGCCACCGAGACGTTGGTCTTGTTGGATGCCAAATAACTGTAGGTGTGCTCGGGGCGGGCAGTGCCCGAAGAGTCGGGGACCGGCGCGGTCACCTTGGTGGCTCTGCCCGCTGCGTCATAAGCGATCAGCGTCTTGTGAGTGTCGGCGGTTGAGTCGGCGATGGCCCCTGAGGCGATCAGGTCGTTGGTCAGCGGATCTCGTATCTGCGTCAGCCTGCCCGAGGAGTCGTAGCCAAAGTCGGTGATTTCCGAGCCGGGGTCTAAGATTCGAGCCAGATGGCCTCCTGAGTAAAACAGGTCGGTCGAGCCCGCTGAAAACTCCGAATAGTCCAGCTTGCACAGCATGTAGGAGGGCGGGGTCGTGTAGCCGGCCTGAACCGGACACGCCGTTGCCCCAGGAGTTTGATAGGTGAGGTTGACCGAGCGGCCCGAGACCGGATCGGTGATCTTGGTAAGCCTTGCAGGAGTGCCGGTCCACGAATACTGCAGAGCGGCGGGGTTGCGGTCGTCGACCGCGGAGGTGACCGAGGCCAACGTCCCGTCCGAGGCGAAGTTGTAGGCCATCCCATCCTCGCCTTGCAGAACCAACAAGCCGGTGGAGGGATCGGTGGCCAAGATCCCGTCCTCATCGGGGGGAGGCGCCCATCCCGAGCCGGTGGAGGTGTAGGTGTGAGTTGCGCCGGTGGAGTCGGTCAACACCACTTGGCGGTCGCCGAGCTTGGCATGGGTGTAGCTGAGCTCCCCGTCGGGGTCGGCGGACATCGACCAGCCGTCGGGAAGCCCGGGCAGATCTGCGCTCAGCCACGATGCCGGCACCAAAGATCCCGCCGAATCAAGTCCCGAGCCCGATGGGCCCTTGGCCCAAAAGCTCACGGTCGAGCCTCCCAGGTGCTCAAAGTACTCGATTTTTACCGGCACGCTCTGTCCGGCGACCAGAGCGGTGGAACCGAAGTAAGCGGGGGCAGAGGGACTTTGGTCGACCCAGTTGTCGATGACCAGGGCGTTGTTGACCCACAGCCTGATTCCATCGTCGGAGACCTTGCCCCACTGGTAGCTGCCCGTCGCAGGCACGGTCAGGTAGCCGGTCCAGCGAACCGAGAAGTCGTCGGGGTTCATCGACG
>JBOGWH010000085.1:0-1147 GCA_050692975.1 Actinomycetota bacterium
GGCTCGAACATCGGCTTGCTGAAGTCGACACCACCGAGGACCTGCAAGAGTCGGACTAGGCTCACCACTTAGTGGCCAAGGCCCGGCGACGGCTGGACCGTGAATTGGTGAGGCGGGGTTTTTTCGGCAATCTCGACCTTGCCGCCGAAGCAATCTCCCGGGGGTCGGTGCTGGTCGACGGGGCAACCGCAACCTCGGCCGCCTCGATGGTTCCTGCCGGGGCAGAGCTCACCATCGCCCGCACCAGGGCATTCGTCTCGCGGGGAGGCGACAAGCTTGCCGGGGCTCTCGAGGACCTGAATGTCGATCCCGGCAAAATGAGGTGCCTGGACGCCGGAGCCGGATCGGGAGGGTTTACCGACTGCCTGCTGAAGACGGGCGCATCCGAGGTCGTTGCGGTGGACGTCGGATACGGGCAGTTCGACTGGTCGCTGCGCAACGATCCCAGGGTGAGGCTGCTCGAAAGGACCAACCTGCGGACCCTAACGCCGGCGGAGTGCGGGGCCCCGTTCGATTTGATCGTGGCGGACCTCAGCTTTACCTCTGTTGCGTCGCACGCCACTAAACTGGCAGCTATGGCGGGTCCCGGCGGACGCATGCTGCTGCTCATCAAACCGCAGCATGAGAGCCCGAAAGAAACAGTAGGGCCCGGTGGGGTCGTTACCGACCCATCCGTTTGGCGCCTTGCAATCGAGTCGGCGGCCGAGGCGCTGTCGATAAACGGCTTCGGGACGGTCGCGGTGGCTGCATCCCGGGTAAAGGGGGCTACGGGGAACCAGGAGTTCTTCGTGCTGGCCTGCAGAGGCGAGCCGGTCAACCGGGAGGCAATCGCAGCCGCGGTTGAGGCGGCCGTTTGAACCTCGGCGTGGTGGTCCATCCCGAGATGCCGGCAGCTGCGGAAGCAGTCACGGAAATCGTAAAGCTGGCCGCAAAACGAGGGCTGGATGCGGGCGCTGAGCCGCCAGACGTGCTGATCGCGCTCGGAGGAGACGGCACCATCCTGCGGGCAGCCCAGATGGCCCATAGAGGGGACATCCCGCTGGTGGCGGTGAACTTCGGGAGGCTCGGGTTCCTGTCGACCGTGGAGCCGGGTTACCTGTCAGATATCGTCAACGCACTGGCCGACGGCGAGTACCGCACCGATGAA
>JBOGWH010000086.1:0-1018 GCA_050692975.1 Actinomycetota bacterium
GCAGGCCATAGATTCAATCCCGAGGATTTGCAGCAATCCGCCTTGAGTGGAGAATTGGAGAACTCTCAGGAGGTGCATTGGAACTGGTAATCCGGCCCTTCGAGGGAATGGGGCCAATTGATTTCAACATGAGTCGCGACACTATTGTGGCGACCCTCGGGCAGCCTTCGGACGAAATCTCCCCTATCAAATGGAGGTATAGAGACAGCGATTTGTTTGTTTCCTTCGACGATGCCGGACTTTGCGACTATGTCGAGGCAGATTACGCAAAGAACACATTCGTTGTGCGAGGCCTTCGCCTTTCCGGGGATTACGATCAGGTGGTCAAGTTGCTGAAAGCAGCCGGATACTCGCTAGTCCCCGGAAACGAGCAGACGGCAGACGACCAGACAACCTATTGCCCCGATCTGGGAATCCTTTTGTGGCGCCTCGACGAAACCGGAGACCCCTTAACACTTATCGGGGCGTGGCGTCGCGGACTATGGGATCCGTATCCCTTCGGCCCCAAATCAAACATGCAGCAATAAGACCACCTTGGTCGGATGTGCTACCGCTCCACGCCAACCACGGCATGCAGTGGTAAGCGGCGGCATTGCACCCCGGCCCCGTGAGGCGAACTTCCACCCTCTTTAGTCGGCGGATCCGGCTGGCGCCACCCATTCCACCTGCTGCCCGGTTACCTGCGCAATGGTCTCGAAGTCGGCGTCGTAGTGAAGAACCACCAGGCCGGCGGCCTCTGCTGCAGCTGCGATAATCAAGTCTGCGATCGCGACACCTCGATGCTGGCTGACCTCCGCCAATTCATCCTGCACGTGAATGGCCCGCTCGAATATCGCCTGATGGATCGGTGCGACCGGCCAGGCAGCTCGGGCGTTGCGGATTTCCCGGTATTGGCTGCGCCCCGCGGCCGCGAAGCCCGCCTCCAGGTCCGTCGGCCCGCAACGGGCTACCAGACCTGCTTCGATCAACGGGGTTAATCGGGAAGCGACGGCCGGCTTGGCTATTCGAGCCACAGCCG
>JBOGWH010000087.1:0-5377 GCA_050692975.1 Actinomycetota bacterium
GCTCAGGCCCGGGCGATGTTGAAGGGACGCGACTTCGTTCTGCCCGACGATGTGAAGGCGCTGGCCCCCCAGGTGCTCGGCCACCGGGTGGTGGCGCGGCCCCAGCTGAGACTCGGCCCGCTGGCCGGTCGCAGAATCATCGACGAAGTCGTAAAGCAGGTCCCCGTTCCCGTAACCGGGGACGCCTAGGAAGGCGGCGGATGCCCCGCCCGACGAGAAAGGCGTTCTCCCTCACCGCCGCAGCCCTGCTCCTTCTGGTGCTCGGCGGCAGCTCGCAGTCCGGATGGCTTTACGTCCTTGCCGCGGGAATCCTCGGCGTCGTGGCCGCCGGATTCGTTATGCCCGCCCGTCTGGTATCGAAGATAACGGCCGCCAGGAAGGTACCGCCGGTGGCAATTGCCGGCGAGGAGGCCCCGTCGGAGATCACTCTAACGAATCCCTCGAAAGCCACCAAGGGCCCGCTGGTTTTGAGCGATTCGATGTTCGACGACCACAGCTTTCTGGTCGAGTCCCTCGGCCCCCGCTCCAGCGTCACGCTCCGAACAGCCGTCACGCCGCCGAAACGAGGCGTATTCGGCCGCCACGACCTAAAGCTCCAGACGGGGGCTCCCTTCGGGATCGCGAGGGTGAGCCGCAAGATTGAAGTCGAATCCCCCATCACCGTCCACCCCCGCTGGGCCGCCCTGAACACCTTTCCCCTCCTGGAGCTGACCAGCACCCCTCAGGAAAGCCTTCACGAACGCCGCCGGGACGACGGCGGTACCGACTTCTTCGGGCTGCGGGAGTATCGCCCCGGCGACAGCCTTCGGGCGGTCCACTGGAAGTCCACCGCTCGCTTCGGCAGCCTGCTGGTCAAGGAGTACGAGGAGCAGATCGGCTCGCGCTTGGGGATCCTGATCGAGGGAACCACCACCGGCATCGGGGCCGACACCTCTTTCGAGACCTCCGTGTCCTGCGCCGCCTCCCTGGTGATGTACGCGCTGGACGCCGGTCACCCGGTGCAGCTGTTCTGCGACACCGCCGGGGGCGTAGATCACCTCTTCGAACCCTCCAAGGCGGAAACCCTGGACTGGCTGGCCCGTCTGGAGGAAAAGCGCGAGGGCGACCTGCCGGCGCTCGTCGAGTTTGCCGTCCCGCACATTTACCGCAGGTCGACAAACGTCATCGTCTTCTCAACCACCCACCGGACCGCCCGGGAGATCGGCGGGGCGGTCATTGCGCTTCAGAACCTGGGCTCCCGAGTGATCGCCATGGCGGTTTCGGCGCGGTCGTATCAGGGCGGCCCGGGTGCGCTCAACAAGCAGCAGGAGGACGGGTTGATTGAGCGGCTGACGGCGATGAGGGCGATCGTCTACCGGGCGGAGTGCGGAAAGGAGCTGGCCGAATGCCTGCGGGAACCGCTGACGCTGTAGCGGCCCCTCGCCGGTGGTTGCCCGGGCTGGGGAGAAGCAAACCGGAAGAATCCATCGCGCTGCGGGCGGCCGTCGGGGCCGCCGTTATGGTGGCCATGGCCGCCCTGGTCTTCCAGGACATCGTGAACAACACGGTCACGGCGGTGGTGCTGGTGTTGACTCCCCTCGGCTTCTGGGTCTCTTATCGGCGCCGCCACGACGCCAACATCCCGATCAAGATCCTGCTCGCCGCCGGTGCGGTCATGGCGCTGGCTCGCTTCCTGCGTTCGGTCGGAGGAGCCACCAGCGTCGACGCGGCTCGGGCCCCTCTGGCGGAAATCTTCCTTTGGGTGCAGATGCTGCATTCCTTCGACCTGCCCCGCAGACGGGATCTGCACTTCTCCCTTGCTTCTTCGGTCACACTGATCGCGCTGGGAGGCTCGCTGGCTGTCGACGCCGGGTTCCTTTTCTTCTTCGTGCCGTGGGGGCTGATCGCGCTGGCCGCCCTGCAGATGTTCTACCGGTCCGAGTTTTCCGAGAAATTCCCCAAAGCCCGGACGCTGCCCGGCCACCGCGGGCCGCGGGCCGCCGGGGTGCGGGCCGCGGCCGCAATCCTCGCAGTGATCGTCGTCGTGGGCGCCGGCGGCGTCCTGTTCATCCCGAGGACCTCCGGCTCCCGGCTTGCCTCCCTGCAGTTCAAGATCCCACGCATCCTTCCGGTCCCGCCAGGAGCCGGTTTGCTCAATCCCGGCCTTCCCAACAGCCGGCCCGGGGACTTCCCCCCCGCCGTATCCAACGACTCTTATTTTGGCTTCGGCAACTTCGTCGACCTGCGGATCCGGGCCGACCTCTCCGACGAGGTGGTCATGAGGGTGAGGGCCGGCCGCCCGGCGTTTTGGAGGGGGGCGGTCTTCGACACCTACTCGAACAGCTCGTGGAGCGATTCCTCCCCCGAGCCGCGCAAGATAATCGGGCTCCCGGCACAATTGCCCAACGACCGCGGCTACGCTTATACCGGCGACGAATTGCTGCAGACCTTCTTCGTACTTCGCCGGCAGCCCAACATCGTCTTTCACGCATATCGGGCCTCGGAAGTCTATTTTGCTACCTCGCAGATCGAGGCCACCGACCAGCTGGGCATCACGGTGCCGACGCTCCTGGAAGCCGACACCGTTTACAGCGTGGTCTCGGACGTGCCTCACCCCTCCCCCGAGCAGCTCGCGGTCGACACCTCACACGTCCCGAAAGACGTCCTGGAGCGGTATACGCGCCTCCCCGCCGACCTCCCGGTGCGGGTCAGGACTCTGGCCAACCAAATCGCTGCGAAAGAGACGGCCATCATCGGCAAGGCCAGAGCCATCGAGAAGTGGCTGTCCAACAACACCGAATACAGCCTGGACATCCCACCCCAGCCCCGAGGCACCGACGCGGTGGACCACTTCCTGTTTGAAGAGAAAAAGGGCTTCTGCGAACAGATTGCCTCGGCGATGACGGTGATGCTGCGGGCCCAGGGAGTACCGGCGCGCTTCGCGACCGGATACGCCCCGGGAGAGCGCAACATATTCTCCGGGTACTTCGACGTGCGGCAGAGCGACGCTCATTCATGGGTCGAGGTGTACTTTCCCGGCGCCGGATGGATCGAGTTCGACCCCACCCACGAGGTCCCCGAGGCCGGCTCCGCGGCCGGATCCACCCCTGGTGTGGCACTGCTTAAAAGCCTCGGCAAGCTGATACCACACCGGTTGATCGAGTCGGTCGCGGAAGCCGCGCGGGCGACGTTGGCCACTGCCGCCCGGTCCGGACGCGGCATCACCTTCGCCCTGATCATTGCAGCAGGGCTGGTGGTTGTGAGCCGTTTCGGCTTCAGAATATTTCGCCGGCGGAAGGCTCTGGCGGCCCTGATGAGGCCGCCGCCGGGCGCCTACGGCCCGGGAGTGGCGGCCTTCCAGATCCTCGAACATGCCGGGGCGGCAGCCGGGATTCCGCGAGACGCCTCGTCGACGCCGGAGGAATACGTCAAGCAGTTGACCGGCCGGAACGGCGCTTCCGCATCCGACATTGAAACAGTTTTACAAGCATTACAGCGAGAGCTCTACGGCGGAATCGCCATCGGTGAGGAAGATACTCGTAGAGCACGCGCTGCGGCCGGGAGAGCGCAGCTTGGCCTCCTGGAGCCGAAAGGGCGCCGCCGGTAAAGCGGCCGGCCATCGACCGCCCCCACGCCGGCTGCGGCTTGCGGCTAACGTAGTGTGCATGAAGCACCCACAGGCAAGCCGCGGCGATCTTCGAAATGTGGCGATCATCGCCCACGTCGACCACGGAAAAACCACCTTGGTCGACGCCATGCTCCAGCAGTCCGGCGTATACCGGGACAACCAGGAGACAATCGAGCGCGTCATGGATTCCATGGACCAGGAGCGCGAGCGGGGCATCACGATCCTGGCAAAGCACACCGCGGTCCACTTCGGCGACGTCCAGATCAACATATGCGACACCCCCGGACACGCGGACTTCGGCGGCGAGGTCGAGCGCACCCTGCAGATGGTCGACGCCGCGCTGCTGCTGGTCGACGCCTCGGAGGGGCCGCTGCCCCAGACCCGGTACGTGCTGCGCAAAGCGCTGGCACGCGGGTTGCCGGTGATCCCGGTCATAAACAAGATCGACCGCCCCGATGCCCGGATCGCCGAAGTACTCGACGAGATCTACGGGCTGTTCATCGATCTCGATGCCCGTGAGGACCAGATCGACTTTCCGGTCGTGTACACCAACGCCCGGCAGGGAACCGCGACGACCGACCCTGCAGCAGGAGGCACCGACCTGAAGCCGCTTTTCGAGATCATCGTCAACGTCACCCCGCCACCTTCATATGACCCCGAGCATCCCTTTCAATTCCTGGTCACCAACCTGGCTGCGGATCCCTACGTCGGCCGCCTGGCGGTGGGAAGGGTATGGAATGGCTCGGTCAAGAACGGCCAGACAGTAGCGGTCTGCAAAAGGGACGGTTCGGTAGAGACGGCGAGGATCACCAAGATGCTCGCCCACAGCGGCCTGGCCTACGAGGAAATCGAGGAGGCCGGGCCGGGTGACATTTGCTCCATGGCCGGGATAGGGGATGTGACGGTCGGCGAGACCGTTGCCGACGCCGGGGACCCCCGGGCAATGCCGGTCCTGGAGATCGACGAGCCCACTTTGCGCATGACCTTCGGGGTGAACACCTCACCGCTGGCCGGGCGGGAGGGGAAGTTCGTCACGAGCCGCCACCTCCAGGCGCGCCTGGACCGCGAGATCCTCGGCAACGTTTCGATCTCGATAATGCCCACCGCCTCCCCCGAGGTGATAGAGGTCCGGGGCCGCGGTGAGCTGCAGCTCGCCATTCTCATCGAATCGATGCGCCGCGAAGGGTACGAACTGGAGGTCTCCAAGCCGGAGGTCATCACCCGGAAAGTGGACGGCAAGGTCCACGAGCCGATGGAAGAACTGGTCCTCGACCTTCCCGAGCAGTTTTTCGGCGTCGTAAGCCAGTCCCTCGCGCTGAGGAAAGGAAGGCTGACCAACATGGTCAACCACGGCAGCGGCTGGGTTCGCGCCGAGTTCCGGATCCCCGCCAGGGGCCTCATCGGTTTTCGCTCCGAGATGCTGACCGAGACCAGAGGAACCGCGATCATCCACAGCGTCTTCGCGGGGTACGAGCCGTGGGCCGGTGAGGTCACCCACCGTGTAGCCGGAGTGCTGGTGGCCGACCGCCTGGGGGCCACTACCTCGTATGCGCTGTACGACCTTCAGGAACGGGGGGAGCTATTCGTGGGGCCGGGACTGGAGGTTTACGAGGGGATGATCATCGGCGAGAACGCCCGCCCCGAGGACATGAACGTCAACCCGACGAAGGAAAAGAAAAAGACCAACATCCGCACCCATGCGGCCGATGAGGCGCTTAGGCTGGTTCCTCCCCGCCAGATGTCGCTGGAGCAGGCCCTCGAGTTCATTGC
>JBOGWH010000088.1:0-2576 GCA_050692975.1 Actinomycetota bacterium
CGTCCTAGCGTCCCCCGCCTGACCGCGCCGCAGATTGGGGTAACTGGCTCATGGGCACGAAGACTCGGCGCAGCTCCACAGGGATCGCATGCGGGCGCGGGCGACGAGTGCACAAGCAGAGCAAGGGGTCCTGAAGATCATACATTTGTATAATTAAGATCCTATGACTAAACAACGGCTTACGGTTACCGTGGATCGGGAGATCGCGGCGGCGGCACTCGATGCTGTCAAGAAGGGGCGGGCAAGCTCCCTCAGCGCCTGGGTTAACGACGCACTTTCGCAAAAAATCGACAAAGAGCGACGGCTTCTGGCCCTAGCCGAAGCCATCGAGGCGTACGAAAAAGAATTCGGGGCGTTCACCAGCAGCGAGCTCCTCGCACAGGAGCGCAAGGATGCCGAGCAGGCGGTGGTTGTGCGCGGCCGGCCGGCTAAGAGAAGGGGTAGCGAAAAAAGCCGGTCCCGACGCGGGGCCGCTTGAACCTCATTCTTGATACGGGAGCCCTCATTGCACTCGAGCGCAACGACCGGGAGATGTGGCGCCGCCTAGAGTTGGCCCGCGGAAGGGGCGATGATGCACCTACTCACGGGGGCGTCGTCGGCCAGGCCTGGCGGGGAGACGGACCCCGCGAGGCGCTGCTGGCAAAGGCGCTGAAAGGCGTCGACATCAAGTCTCTCGACGAAGAACTCGGGCGAGCCGCCGGCGTCCTGCTGGGTAGAGCACGAGGGTCCGACGTGATCGACGCAGCGCTGGTCTTGCTTGCCGCCGACGGCGACAGAATCGCCACGTCTGACGTCGAGGACCTGCGCCCCTTGGCCGAGGAGTCAGGCGTCCACATTGACCTTATTGCGGTTTGAGCCTGCGAAGACGCCAACGGCGTCGAATTAGTGACGGTTGACGGCAGCAGCATTTCTCTTCTGAAGAACTAACGCTCTCCCCAGGCCAGGCGTCTCCCTCCGGTTATTCCGGTGCGCTCAGGGGACGGTGGCGAGAAGCTCGTGGGCACCAGGGATCGGCGGGCCCGGCCCTTCAGCCGCTACAATCAAATTCGTGAAAATGAGGGGGCGGGTCCGGCCGGGGAAGGCCGCTTCGGCAATGGGAGTGGTCGCGGGAATTGGAGTGCTGATCCTTGCCCTGTCCTCGGGGATCCTGAGTCAAGCGCCCGGCGGATTCGGATTCTTTTTCGTGCTGCTTGAACGCCGACCGGTGAAATTCCACATCGACCTATATCGTAATACGAATTTAACGAACTAGACGCCCGGCGCGGCTTCAGCGACGAGAGCGGTCCTGTTCCAGAGCCTCTACTATCGCTCGCCCGGCCTCCGGAGGAACCTCTCGCAGGAGAGATTCGTAGGAATCGGCTTCCAGCGCGGGGGCTGCCACGTCGCGCAGCATTCCAAGGCGTTTGGCTTTGTCGCGGATACTCTCCGGCGCTCGTCCCATTAAGGGTCCTGCCGTGGGCGGAGGTTGGGCGCCCTCGCGCGGCATCCCGCCAGAAACGCATCCTTCCAGCGATCCTCCATGGCGTCGCGGTAATTGAAAGTGTCCTGGGCCACGTCGAAATCCTTTTTTCGAAGTTGGTGCGTGTAGTTGTAGTGCGGCAGGACAATCGGTTGAGAATTTTGGTTGAAAACCGCGGCCTCCACCTTTACCTTTCGATTTGTCCAAGAGTGCACCTGGCTGGCGGTTTCGGCCAAGTCTTCGTCCGCCGACATGATTACCGCCACGTCGATTTCGCCGGAAAGCGCCATCTTGACGACGTCAAGCGCGAGAGCTAGATCAAGTCCCTTCTCGCGGCCCCTTCGAAAGGGTCTCGCGCCGACCATCATTGGCTGGCCCAGGTGCCGCTGAGGGTCGGGCATTTCCTCAGAGAATCCCCACTCCCACCGGTAACGCATCTCGCGCTCGATAACCTCGACACCGGTTTGCCTCATGAGGTCATGGCGCTTATCCTGCAACGCCCGGATGCCCGGATTAATGCCCGGATCCTGGATCAGGCCATAGTACCGAACCGAAATCAGGGTTCTTCCGCATAGGACCGGCTCGGCCAAGAATAGCGGGTGGATGTCCGAGGCCCCGAACAACTCGAAGCAACTCCCAGACACATTCGGGCCGTCGACAAACAGAGCCAATCGCAACGCCGGACTGAAGCTTTGAATCAAGCATCCCCCTTGCATATCCCGGCCGGTTTCTCGGCCGGGCATCGGTGACCAGAGTCTCGCACAGGAATTTCTGGATGTAAATCCTGTGGCTCTTTTCCTGGTGGCCAGCGGCCCTGGCCGTTGCGAGGGCCCTGTCCATCGAAGTCATACCTGGGGGCACCGGCCTGATCGTAAAAAAGGGGCCGTTCTTATGGTGCTAGGGATTGTAAGCTCAGCGCCGACCGATAAAGTCAGAATATGCCTCGGATCAGCGCCTTTTATGGCATCGTGGTTTATATGTATTGGGCGGATCATCCACCTGCGCATTTCCATGCCATTTATGGCGCCTTTGAGGCTACGGTTGCGATCGACGAGGGTGCTCTCCTGAACGGGGCTTTGCCGCAGCGTGCATACCGGCTCGTCAGGGAATGGACACT
>JBOGWH010000089.1:0-1852 GCA_050692975.1 Actinomycetota bacterium
GTGCTGAGACTCTCAAGTCGCTCGACCGCCGCCGCCGGGCGATTGATCGGCAGCATGTCCACGCGTCCACGCTCGAACGCGCCGAGGGTCTTGTCGGCGTCGTTGAGGATCGGCACCTCGATGGCGCCGACGGAGGGAACGCCCCGGAAGTATGAAAGGTTGGCATCGAAACGGTAGCCCTCGTCGGGAAGGTAGCGGACCAGACGGTAGGGGCCGCTGCCGACGGGAAGACCTTCGGGGGCTACGCGGCCCGGCGGCAGGCCCTCCCAGAGGTGACGGGGCACAATCGGCACATCGGCAAGGGGCTGGTCCAGGAACCCCGGCGACGGCCGGCTCAAAGAGAAGACTACCGTCCGTGGCGATTCCTGCCTTACCTCCCGGAGGGCTCTCAGCTGCTGGGTGAAGCGGGGGTGCTCGTGGTCGGTGATCCACCGAAACGTAAAGACGACGTCGGCGGCGGTAAGGGGTTTTCCATCCTGCCAGGCAACGTTTTCGGGAAGAGTTGCCGTGATGGAGGTTCCGTCGGCTGAGACATCAACTTTCTCGGCCAGCCAGGGCTGAGGGATACCTTTCTCGTCCCGCCACATGAGGGTGTCGTAAATGAGCGTTACCAGCGAGTAGCCCAGTTCGAACGTGTAAGGAGTCAGCGTGCCGTCGTCCTGGGGAAAAGGTACGGTCACCTTGGGGATGGGTGGAGCCGCGGGTGACTGCCCGGCAGCCGGGACTGCCACCAGCATCAGCAGGGCGGCGGCCCCAAGACCTAATAATTTTGTGGGCCGAATCGACATAGCCTGCTATTCTTGCCGATGGCAGACCGTATGACGCTCCAGGTGTCCGCGGCCGCTTAAAGTACCGGGGAAGGCGGATCTATGGCCAAGAGTTCAAAGGCTCCAAAGCGCTCCAAGAAGGGCAAGAGCAAGCTCGGCCTTCTAATTTCAATTGCTCTGCTGATTCTGGTGGGCCTCTACTTCGCCGCCCTCGAATACACCAAGCCCCACGTGACGGGGGACCCGCTGCGCTACGTCAGCTTCGTGGCCCTTCTCGAGGAAGGACGGATCCAGAACGTGCGGATCCTCGACGAGGACGCCTACCTGGTCGGAAAGTACGTTAAGGGCGATTCGCAGGAGCCTTCCGGCCAAGCTCTGACCGCCGCGGCTGCCAGCCTGGACGAGCATATGGGAGGGGGCGGATCGGGTTCGGGCGCCCCGGACACGGCCGAACCGGAGGGCGCGGTCCGCAATTACAACGCCCCGCTGGTGCGCAACTACCAGGTGCCCCTCATCAAGCTGTTGCTCGAAAACCGGGTTCCCATCCAGGTTGACCAGCAGACCGGCAAGCGAGTGGCCAATGTGGCCATCTACACGATTCCGGGCCTGATCCTGATCCTGCTTTTCGTCTACCTGATCGTCTCTTACATCAAGGGCACCGGACTGTTCGGAGTGAAAAGCGGCGCCCGCAAGATCACCGCGGAGGAAACCAGCCTGACGTTTGCCGATGTGGCCGGGCAGGACCATGCCATCAGGGAGTTGAGAGACATTAAGGACTTTCTTGCCGACCCCCAGAAATTCGCCGCCATCGGAGCGGTCATCCCCAAGGGAATATTGCTCTACGGGCCACCGGGGTCGGGCAAGACCCTGATCTCACGGGCCCTTGCCGGTGAGGCAAAGGCATCGTTTTACTCGATATCCGGGTCCGATTTCGTCGAGTTGTACGTAGGCGTAGGCGCCGCCAGGGTGAGAGACCTTTTTGCCGAGGCCAGGGCCAACGCCCCCGCCATCGTTTTCATCGATGAGCTCGACTCGGTAGGTCGCCGCCGGGGAGGTGGAAGCGCCAACCAGACCGGAAGCAGCGG
>JBOGWH010000090.1:0-3855 GCA_050692975.1 Actinomycetota bacterium
GCAATGAACCGCCCGGCTCGTCGTACCAGCTCCTTGTGAAGCGGCCCCGTCCGGCACTCTGGTGGTCGGCGACCACCAGGGCAAAGTCCGGAGCACTCTCCCATTCTTCGGCGGCCCGGTTCGTAGAATCGACCTGATCGAAATACAGAATTTCCGGGACGGCCGCCCTGATGCCCGCAGAAAGCTGATAATCCCAAATCCGAGAGCTTTCCACCCAGAACTGGTCCCCGGTTGCTTTATTTTCGGCACCAGCAGAATGCGGGCTGATCAGGCGCAATGCCGACAAATAATCCTTACTCTTACCAACGCGGATCTTACCACCGCGAGAAGGACCCTTCGCTGCAGATTAGGATTCGGCGGTGCCCCGCATAACGAAGGTCCTGGTCGCCAACCGCGGGGAAATTGCCATCCGCCTGTTTCGCGCCTGCCGGGAGATGGACATCAGGTGCGTGGCGGTCTACTCCCGGATCGACCGCGAGGCCCCCCACGCCCGTTTTGCCGACGAATCCTACTTTCTGGGAGAGGTTGCGCCGAGCGCCGGATACCTCAACATCGAGCGGATCGTTGAGACGGCCCTTCATGCCGGCGCCGACGCGGTTCACCCGGGCTACGGCTTTCTGGCCGAGAATCCACGCTTCGCAAAAGCGGTCGAAGACGCCGGTCTTATCTGGATCGGGCCGCCGCCGGAGGCAATCAGAAATCTCGGGGACAAAGTCCAGGCTCGCCGGATCGCCGGCGAGGCAGGCATTGATTCTGTGCCCGGCACCCGCCGGCCGGCATCGGGACCCCAAGAGGTGGAAGCTTTTGCCGCCGAGCACGGCTGGCCGGTCGCTCTTAAAGCAGCCCACGGAGGCGGCGGCAGAGGCTTCAGGGTCGTTCACGGACCCGGCGAGGTCGAGCATGCTTTCGCCAGCGCATCAAGAGAGGCCGAGAGCGCCTTTGGAAACTCCGCGATCTATCTCGAGCGTTATCTTCCGAGCCCCCGGCACATCGAAGTTCAGGTCGTGGGTGACACTCACGGCAACCTTATCCACCTCGGCGAGCGGGACTGCTCATTGCAGCGCCGGCACCAGAAACTGGTCGAGGAATCTCCGTCCCCGGCACTCGATGACCAGACGCGCTCGGAGATCTGCCACGCCGCCGTCCGGGTGGCTTCTCACGCCGGGTATCACTCGGCCGGCACGGTGGAATTTCTCTACGAGGAAACCGAATCGGGGCCCAACTGGTACTTCCTCGAAATGAACACGCGGTTGCAGGTGGAGCACCCCGTGACCGAGCTGGTCACGGGGATCGACCTGGCAAAGCTGATGATCCGGATCGCTGAGGGAGAATCCCTGCCCTTCTCGCAGGCCGATATCGGCTTCAGAGGCCACGCCATCGAGTGCCGGATAAATGCGGAGGATGCGGTCGCCGGATTCATGCCCCACCCCGGGCACATCTCCCGCTACGCCGAGCCGTCCGGCCCCGGAGTCCGTGTCGACTCGGCCGCAGGACCCGGAACGGAGATACCCGAGTCCTACGACTCACTCATCGCCAAGCTGATCTGCTGGGGATCCGACCGGCCCGAGGCCATCGCAAGGACCAGGCGTGCCCTCCAGGAATACGTGATCAACGGGCTGCCCACAACGATCCCGTTCCACAAAGAGGTAATGGCTTCGGACTGGTTTGCATCCGGACGCTTTTCGACCCGCACCGTCGAAGAGGACATGGACCTCTCGCGACTTGAGAGACAGCCGTCGGCGAAACGCCCCCGGCGTCCGGTGGAAACCAGACGGGTGGTCACCGTGGAAGTGGAAGGCAGGGCCTATGAGGTGAAGTTCACCGAAAGGCAGGATCCTGCGAAGTCCCGGAGGAAGCCCACTCCCCCGGATCTTTCAAAACGTTCCGGTCCCGCCCACGGCGAAGACATCACGGCGCCGATGCAGGGCACCATCGTGCGGGTTCTCGTCGAAGAAGGCCAGCGGGTCAAAGCCGGCGATGCGATCTGCGTGCTGGAGGCGATGAAGATGGAGAACATGATCTCCTGCCACCGCGACGGGACCGTCCGCAACCTTCGCGTCTCCGCCGGCGATACGGTGCCCACGGGCGCGGTCATCGCCGAGATCGGCGACTAATCGGCAATGCGACCGACACCCCGAGGCATCGAGCGCATTTCGGCCAAGACCAGCGCCTCCGCCGGAGAACTTCTCCTCGCTTACGGCAGGCCCTAAACCCGGATGCCCGGCCCCACGCCTACGGCAGGCCCTGAACCCGAATGCCGGCCCCGGGCCTACGGCAGGCCCTGAATCCGGATGCCGGCCCCGGCGCCTTCCTCCAGCTTGTAGCGGATATTGAGGCCGATGAGCAGAGCAGTCAACGATTCGAGAATCCGGGCGGACTCCAGCGGACCGCAGTCCACGTACCGGGCCCCCTTGATCTTTCCGACGATCTTTTCGGCGACATCCCGGGCGGCCTTGTCCCCGCACACGAGGACATCACCGTCGAGGGGGTCATCAACGGACTCGAGGCGCCCGGACATGACCGTATGGAATCCGGAAGCGACCGGAAAATCTTTGCCGAGGATCCCCTTCGCCTGCTGGGCGGCGGAGCCCTCCCAAACGCCGAGCAGCCGGGTGGCCTTGCCGCCCACTTCACTGGCAAGAGGTACGTTGCAATCGAGCACGACGGTCCCCGGAGTCATGTTCTCCTTGATCGCCTTGTACATCGCCGCCTGGCCGGGAAACGGGACCGTCACGACTACGGCGTCTGCTCCCTTGACCGCGACGGGATTTTCGGCCGAATCGACCTGCTTTCCCCCCAGCGCTTGCGAGGCCTTAGCCGCTGCGGCCTGGGCCTTGTCCGCCGTCCGGCTCCCTATGGTCACTTCATCCCCCGCCGCCGCCAGTCGCAGGGCGAGCCCGTAGCCCAGCCCGGCGGTCCCGCCAATAATCGCTACTCGCACCTGAAGTCCTTTCTAAGCCAAGGTCCGCAAAGCTTACTTCGTGTAGGTACCCACCGGATATATTCGAAACCATGGCCGTTCCGGCGAAAGCCCCCTATAACAGGACCTTCTACAAGGGCGGCGGCGGCATGTGGTCGTGGATACTTCACCGGGGAAGCGGACTAGCAGTATTCGGTTTTCTGCTGATCCACATCCTCGACACGTCTCTGGTGATGTTCGGACCGGCCGCCTACAACACCGTGGCGAAATTCTACGAGGGCCCGGTCTTCCGCCCGCTGGAAGTTCTGCTGATGTTCTTCGTGATCTATCACGCCTTCAACGGCCTGCGGGTTATCGTCCTGGACCTGTGGCCCCGCACCTCCCGCTACCAGGCCGTGATGACGCTAGCGGTCACGGTGATCACTGCGATGCTCTTCATTCCGTCGGCGTTCATCATGCTGCGCCCGCTGTTCGTCTGATGGCTGCCGTCACTTCAACCAACAACAGGGGCCACGGCGGCTTCGAGGTGCGGTCCTGGTTGTTCGTGAGGATCTCCGGGCTGGCCCTCGTCTTTCTGGCATTGGGGCACATGGCGATCATGCACCTGATCGGCGGGGGCGTGGACCGTATCGACTTCGATTTCGTTGCCCGGCGATGGGAAGGAGCGCTTTGGCGTTCATATGATTGGCTCCTGCTGGCAACCGCCCTGCTGCACGGCGCCGCCGGCGCACGGCTGACGATCCTTGATCACATCCGGCACGCCGGGCTGCGCAAAGGTCTTCTCGGGCTTCTTGTTGCGGCAACCGCCGTATTGCTGGCACTGGGAACCTTCGTCATCGTGAAGTTCCAGCCGTGAGCAGCACCGACTACGCCCGCGACTTGATCGGGCCGGAAAATCCTCCCAGTCGTGAAGTTTCAGCCGTGAGCAGCACCCC
>JBOGWH010000091.1:0-4059 GCA_050692975.1 Actinomycetota bacterium
TTCGGCAATGGGAGTGGTCGCGGGAATTGGAGTGCTGATCCTTGCCCTGTCCTCAGGGATCCTGAGTCAAGCGCCCGGCGGATTCGGATTCTTTTTCGTGCTGATCGCCATCGGAGCCATCATCGTGAGCGCGATCAACGCCTTCAGCGCAAAGGGAGTCGCCGACGAACTCATCGAATTCGAAACGGAGCCCGGCGAGACGGCCGAAGATCGCCTTTCTGAGTTATCCGATCTGCGCGATCGGGGCCTGGTGACCGAGGAGGAGTACCGGGAAAAGCGGAAGGAAATTCTCAGCGGTCTTTAGTCGGGCCGGGGCTGTCGCCGTTCCGAGGGCGTCAGCCGTCGGGAAGCCCAGAGCTTTGGCGACCCGCTCTTGGGCGTTGTCCTTCGTTAGAAAAATTAGGGCTCGGGATGCGCTAAAAACCGACCGTTCAGTTCCGCCACGGCCAGGTGAATTGAGGCGAGAGGTCCGAGCGGATGAGCCAAAACCAGCTCCCTGGCGCTTGGCTTTGTCGCGGATACTCTCCGGCGCTCGTCCCATTAAGGGTCCTGCCGTGGGCGGAGGTTGGGCGCCCTCGCGCGGCATGCCCCCAGAAACGCATCATGCCAGCGCTCCTCCATGGCGTCGCGGTAATTGAACGTATCCTGAGCCACGTCGAAATCCTTTTTTCGAAGTTGGTGCGTGTAGTTGTAGTGCGGCAGGACAATCGGCTGAGAATTTTCGTTGAAAACCGCGGCCTCCACCTTCACCTTTCGATTTGTCCAAGCGTGCACCTGGCTGGTGGTTTCGGCCAAGTCTTCGTCCGCCGACATAATTACCGCAACGTCCATTTCGCCGGAAAGCGCCATCTTGCTAGGAGATCCTGTATGTAAATCCTTTTGGGGGTCGAGCCCCTGTCCCCCGCCTGACCGCGCCGCAGATTTGGGATAATTGGCTCATGGGCACGAAAACTCAGGCGCAACTCCACAGGGATCGCATCCAGGCCTTCCGATATTTCCGGGAATGGGAGTTGTCTCAACCTCCTCGAAGGACGCCCCTCAAAAAGGCTCTTGAATTCAATGAACGGATGCTGGAATTCCGGCGCAGTTTGGGGCCTATCCCGGAGGCTTCCTTAACGGAAAAGGCTGAGCGCGTCCGCCGTATGCACAAGGCATTGGCCCCATTGCAGCACTAGACGACCTCAATCTGGCTTTGCTCCGGCTGTCCCCGGAGTTGAAGCGGAACCGCCTTGGTCACATGGTAGTTGGCGGGTTTGCCAATTACATCTGGGGTGAGCCGCGGCTGACAACCGACCTTGACTTGGCGATAAATCTTGCCTCAGCGGGGACCGATTTCCTGGTGTCGCTTGTCAAGGAAATGGGCGGAAGACCTATGCCGGAAAATCCCGTGGATTTCGCGGAGAGAGCAAGGGTTTTGCCAATTCGCGACCGTGAGGGTGTGCGAATTGACTTCATGCTGGCCACGCTCAGCTTTGAATTCGATGCAATCGGGCGAGCGCGGCCTATAGACATCGGAGGCGCAGAGGTCCCAGTTTGTCGCCCTGAGGACCTGATCGTCTACAAGCTGGTTTCCGAGCGTCCCAGGGATCACGAGGACATTATCGGGGTGCTTCGGCAGCAACGGGCCACTCTCGATATTGCCGAACTCGATCGCGTGGCGAATGAGCTTTCGGCCGGAATGGAGGATTCAGCTATAACCGACCGTTGGGCCTCCGCCAAGAATCAGGCAAGAATCTAATCAGCCGGTCACCTTCAAGGCGAGCCGGCTAACGCGTCGTTCAAAATCACGAGGTCGACTCGGGCTGAATCACTAACCGTGGATAAGTCATCGATGAGTTCGAGGCTTCGGTTCCCCGCCGGCCGACCAATCCACCAGGCGGTCACCGAGCGGACCCACACACCGGCCCAAACGCTCGAAGCCCTCAGGCAGGCGCGGGCCGGCCTGTCAACCTCAAGGAAGGCCGAGCATCTTCACCAACCTCATAATTACACCGATGTAGTTGTCAGACCCCCCGGCTACCATGGCTTCATGAGTATTTTCAAGGCGGCGGGCACTCACGCTCTTCTATCGATATTATCGAGTTATACTCTCAATTCAGTATAGACGCCTATAACCGTATATAAAAGACGACAAATGGACCCGATCAAAAATCCCTTTTCGCCCGGCGCCGGCTCGCCGCCACCTGAGTTGGTTGGGCGTGACCCCAGTCTCGAGCAAGCACGCATTCTACTCGGCCGGATCAAGGCGAAGCGACCTGAAAAGAGCATGTTGCTGACCGGGCTGCGCGGAGTGGGCAAGACGGTCTTGCTCAACGAAATTGGCCGATTGGCGACGGCCGACGGATACCGGACGCTCTCAATGGAGGCTCACGAGGACAAGTCCCTTGGACGGCTGTTAGCGCCGAACCTTCGAACACTCCTTTACGACCTGAATCGGGTAGCCGGTGCAGGAGACAAAGTTAAGCGGGGGTTGGCGGTGCTCAGCGGCTTCGTCGGGGCTCTCAAGGTAACCGTTGGTGATTTCAGTTTCAGCCTGGACATTGACCCCGAGGTCGGCGCCGCCGACAGCGGAGATCTGGAAATCGATCTTCCCAATCTGTTTGTCGCGGTGGCCGAAGCCGCTGAGGAAAAGCAAAGCGCGGTGGCGGTGCTCATCGATGAAATCCAATTCCTGCGCCGCGCGGAGCTGACGGCACTAATCATGGCGATGCACAGGGTGCAGCAGCGGCAACTCCCCCTGGTGCTCCTGGGCGCCGGCCTGCCCATCCTGCCGGGCCTGGCCGGAGAATCGAAATCGTACGCCGAGCGGCTTTTCAGTTTTCCGGATATAGGGGCGCTCTCAGAGCAGGACACAGCGAAAGCGCTTCGAGATCCGGCGCTGGCGGCCGGAGTAGCCTTCGAGCCGAACGCCTTGAAGGAAGTATTCAGACTGACGAACGGCTACCCGTACTTCCTCCAGGAATGGGGATACCAGGCCTGGAATCTCGCTGCGACCAGCCCAATCACGTTGAAGGTCGTCACGAACGCCTCGCCCACGGTCGTTTCTCGGCTGGACCAGAATTTCTTCCGCGTCCGCTTCGACAGGCTGACGCCGAGCGAAAAGAATTTTCTGCGGGCAATGGCGGAGCTGGGGCCGGGCCCCAACAGGACGGGTGACATAGCGGACATCTTGAGCGTGAAGGTCACAAGCCTGGGGCCCGTGCGCGCCAAGTTGATCAAAAAAGGGATGGTCTACAGCCCGGCGCACGGCGACATCGCTTTCACGGTGCCGTTGTTTGACGAGTTTATGATCCGGGCCGTTCCAGCTTTTAGCCCTGGGGCCGGAAGAACGTAATGGATTTCGGCATCGCCGACTTCACCGACAGCTCGCCGGTGCGGACGGCGAGGAAGAAATTGAGAGTAAGGCTGATTCTCCCTTTCTCGCTTGTCCTAAGACAATCTGCGATCGTCAGCCGGCATGGGTTGTCCAACCCGCTCGGTACCATTCGTGAAATGGTCTGACGGGATCTGAGGGGACCCTGTGGATATCGGCACCGCCCAAAGCAATCAGGAGCGAGAGGCTACTTAATCGGGGTCGGCTGGCTCGGCGCTGGTTTAATCTTTTCCTTGTGGGCGGTAATAGCGGAGGTGACAAGATGAAAGAGCCCAAGGGCAACCTGGGTGGAGGGCAGCCGCCTGCTCCACCGCCGTCGGGCGGATCGGAGGTCCGGCCAAAACCGGCGATGAAAGTAAACCCCAAGCTTCTCGGGCGCTCCATCGTGGGCGGTGGCGCAGGAAGCAAGAGCTAGAGGCACCGGACCGCGGGCTCTCAGATTCCTGGACGACTTGGTCCAGTATTTCAATTGAAACCCTTGATGTTCTGGCTGGGCACCTCCCACGCCGTGCTCTTGAGCTTGTCAAAGAATGGGCTGCTCTTCACCGGGATGAGCTGAATCAAAACTGGGCGAGGTCAAGAAACGCCTTGCCCCTAGAGCCGATCCCTCCCCTGCCGTAAGATTGGAGCGTGTTGCGTTTCGAAGCTGGATCAGGCCAGCGGGTGAAAGTCCCGTCCGGAGAAGT
>JBOGWH010000092.1:0-2987 GCA_050692975.1 Actinomycetota bacterium
GATTCGTCCAGGGCAAGCTCCCTGGCCGCGGCATCGAGCTGGCTTTCGATCCCACCGATGAACCTGCCGACGGTTGCTGCTGCGTTGCGCGCCTTTTCTTGCTGCAGGCGCGACAGCTCGTCACGGATGCGGTTGTAGGAGAAGTAGATATTGAGGGAGCTGTTGAGCAGCAGGACACCGGCGACGACTCCTACGATCGCCCGGGAGTAGCGGCGGAAGATCTGCCCTCGCCAAGACCGCACGCCGACTTCGGGCGATGAGACTTCTTGAGGTGTCAAACTATTCGATCAGACGATCTGCCCTGCGCAGCACGCTGTCCGCGATGTCGAATCCCGATGCCTTTGCCGTGCGCATGTTGATGATCAGCTCGAAGCGTCGCGGCTGTTCGACCGGAAGCTCCGCCGGGTCGGCTCCCTTGAGGATCTTGGAGACGTAGGTAGCGGAGCGACGGTAGAGGTCTTCGAAGCTGGGACCGTAGAGCATGAGCCCGCCCGCTTCGACGAAGTTGATCGTCTCGTAAATCGCTGGCAGTTTGTTTGAGTCGGCGGCGGCGACGAGTGTGTCCTGGTTTTTCACCATGAACGGATCGCGCAGCACGATCGCCGACCCGGCTCCTTTCGATGCAGCGGATGCGAATGCCGGTCCGATTTCGGATGCGTCTTTGGTGGGAAGCGATATCAGCTCGATGCCGAGCCCTGGTGAGGCTCCGACCAGCTCCTGGTGCGAGAGCTGCGTCGTCGGGTGATCGGGGTTCCAGATGACGGCGACCTTGTTGCTCGCGGGAAAGGCCTCTTTGATCAGCTCGAGGCGCTTCGGTGCGAGCAGCGGTGAGATCTGGGTCAGGCCCGTGATGTTGCCCCCGGGCTTTTGAAGGCTCACGACCAGACCCGTCTTCACCGCATCGCCGCTGTTGGTCATCACGATCGGGATCTCGCTCGTGGCTTCCTTGGCGGCCTCGACCGCTTTGGTTCCCCCCGCGATGATGAGGTCGACCTTGGCGGCGGCGAGTTCTTTGGCTAGGTTGGCCAGCTCTGCCTCATTCGTGGTTATTTTCGAATCGAGTTCGAGGTTCTTGCCCTCGACGAGGCCCTGCTTGGTGAGGCCGTCCTTGAGGGCGTCGACGAACGATGGTGACGACGAAGCCGACAGGAACCCCACCCGGTAGGGGCCCTGGCCTACTTCGAGAGTCGTTTGGCGGCCGCAGCCCGGCAAGATCATGGCCGCGCACATGGCCAACGCAATCCTTAGCAGAGCCTTCAAGGCGTCCTTTCTAGCATCATTCCTCTCGGTTCCGGAGGAAAAATGTCCGCCCCGGTTACTCCATTATCCCCCCCCAAAGGGCCTCAGCCAGCCCAGGGTCCACCTCATCTCGCGCGCCGGTCTGCAGCCGGCGCAGGATGTAGGCGCCGGTCGCCAGAAAGGCCGCCAGCAGGGCGAAGGCCAAGAACCGTTCATTCAAGAGGCCCACGCCCTTGGATTCAAAGCGCACTGCCCGTTCAAAACCGATCGCCGTAACGAGCGCCATCAAGACAAAAGCCACCGGCACAGATATCAGCTGGTAGAAGGCGAACGAGGCATAGGCCGAGAGGTAGAGCACCGATATTCCCGTCCCGAGCAGCCCCTGCGCGAAGACCGGAAGTCTAGTCCGCTGGCGGGATGCCGCCATGATGAGACCGGTTCCGGCGAACGCTCCGATCAGGACCCGAAGAGCTGGGCTTATCCACTCCCGGTCGAACGCGTACTTGACGAAAAATCCAGATGCGAGAATAAGAGCAAGAGCTCCGATCCGGTTCAGCAGCCTTTCTCCGACGAGGGCCTCCCATTCCTGCTGCGTTTGGGCGCTCAGGCGGTCGAACAGGGGCGCCGGCCCTTCTCGCTCAGGAGGGCCGGGATCAGGTGGGCGAAAGGGTGCCGCGTCTCGAGGGGGCGAAGGTTTCGTGACGGCGGAAGTGGTCAGGGTGCCCGGATACGCTGTGGGTTGGACCTTCACAGGGTCTGATTCAGCAGCGCCCGGAACTGGAGGCGCGCCGCGCAGCTCTTGCTTGAGAGACCGGACCTCGGTCTCCAGTCCCCGAATGCGGTCGGCCTGCGTTGTCAGTTTGTAGATGACGAAGATTGCGAAAATCAGCGTCACAAGCTCGAACAATGGGGGCCTCAGTTCTTAAAAAGCCTGGGTAGAAAATCGAGCGTCAAAGGTTGAGACGCCTGCCTCGCGTAGCGGTTACGGTTTCGGCCGGGCTGCGAAGGATCCGGTGGGGGGAGCAACTGCGAAATGCGAGCCCCTAAAATACCGACTCTGGCCTAATCTTCCAGGGTGGTGACTTAACCTCCTTGCGCATTCGCAGCATCGAGACGCATAAGTGAACAAAGGGCCCCACCCCAAGAATTCCGCCAACAACCAAGAAGGCCAGGATCGTGGCCGGGGAAAACAGATTGATCAAAGTATCTGGCGAGACGCGGCGCGATGCCTCGAGGATCAGCCCGAGCGCTTCCACCGAGCCCCAACCCGCAGTTATCAAAAGCAACGTCAGGCCCCAGCTCTTTGCTGATTCCTGGAGCCGGTGAAATTCGCAAAACCCCAACATAGCCCTGCAAAAAACGATGGCAGCCGAAAATGTCAGCAGGCCGACAACTAGCGAAAACAGGCCTATGAATCCAGCGGGCTCGACATTAACGAAGAACCCTTGAGGAGAAGGCTCGGGAGGCACAAACACCGTGGAAATAGACCAGAGGGCCTGGACGAAGATCAGGAAACTAACCAGTTGCAACGATCTTTTGAACATCGGTGGGCCTGGCTGCCCGCTTACTCGGACAAGACCGCCCAAAACCATAAGCCATCCAAGGGGGTCAAGAAGCAGGTCGAATCCATTTATTCTCAAGTCCAGTCCTGCGATCAATGCGCCCCATTTCATCTGGGCCAAAGAGCTGGACACGGCCCCGGAGTCGTTAGAACCTTCACCTTTATTTTGCAGGTCGCTCAATAGGTC
>JBOGWH010000093.1:0-2536 GCA_050692975.1 Actinomycetota bacterium
GGTCAAGGTACAGGTGGCCCAGAAGCGCAAGATCCAGGAGGGCGACAAGCTCGCCGGGCGGCACGGGAACAAGGGCGTCATCTCCAAAGTGCTGCCGGTCGAGGATATGCCTTTTCTGGAGGACGGAACTCCCGTCGACATCATCTTGAGCCCGCTGGGTGTCCCCTCCCGCATGAACCTCGGCCAGGTGCTGGAGACTCACCTCGGCTGGGCGGCCAAACACGGCTGGAAGGCCGCAAGGACCGAAGGCTACAAAGGCAAGGACAGCACTATGTGGGTGTCCACCCCGGTATTCGACGGAGCTCGGGAAGCCGACATCATCGAGGCTCTCAAGACCTCGAACCCTGAGATCAGTGGCCGCAAGCTGATCGACGAGGACGGAAAGGCGATTCTCTACGACGGGCGCAGCGGTCACCCCTTCGACTCGAAGGTGACGGTCGGCTACACGTACATCATGAAACTGTCGCACCTGGTGGACGACAAGATCCATGCCCGCTCCACCGGACCGTACTCGATGATCACCCAGCAGCCGCTGGGCGGAAAGGCGCAGTTCGGCGGGCAGCGGTTCGGAGAGATGGAGGTCTGGGCTCTGGAGGCATACGGGGCGGCTTACGCCCTGCAGGAGCTGCTGACCATCAAGTCCGACGACGTGCTCGGCCGGGTCAAGGTCTACGAGGCCATCGTGAAGGGAGAGAACATCCCCGAACCCGGCATCCCCGAGTCGTTCAAAGTGCTGGTCAAGGAGATGCAATCTCTGTGCCTGAACGTCGAGGTGCTGTCGGCCGAAGGCAAAGAAATCGAAATGAAAGAAATCGACGAGGACGTATATCGCACTGCAGAGGAACTGGGCATCGACCTTTCGAGGCGAGAGCCGGCATCCGTGGATATGGAGGCTTAGGTGCTGGACGTGAACTACTTTGATGAGCTGAGGATCGGACTTGCCACGGCGGACCAGGTCCGCATGTGGTCCAACGGTGAGGTCAAGAAGCCCGAGACGATCAACTACCGCACGCTGAAGCCGGAGAAGGACGGGCTTTTCTGCGAGCGTATCTTCGGTCCGACCAAGGACTGGGAGTGCTACTGCGGAAAGTACAAGCGCGTCCGCTTCAAGGGTATTATCTGCGAGCGCTGCGGAGTCGAGGTCACCAGAGCCAAGGTCCGCCTTGAGCGGATGGGCCACATCGAGCTTGCCGCCCCCGTAACCCACATCTGGTACTTCAAGGGGGTGCCTTCCCGCCTCGGGTACCTGCTCGACCTCGCTCCCAAGGACCTCGAGAAGATCATTTACTTCGCCTCGTACCTGATCACCTTCGTGGACGAGACCAAGCGCTCGCGCGACCTGGCCACGCTCGAGACCGGCATTCGCAAGGAACTGGACACAATCCGCGACCAGGCCGAGTCACGCCGCTCCGCCATCGACGAAAAGCTCGCCAAGGCGCTGGGAGACCTGGAGAAGAAGGGCGCAAAGGCAGCCGAGCTGAACCGTGCCCGCAACGAGGCGGCCAAAGCTCTAAAGGAACTCAACGCCCGCGCAGAAAGAGACACCGAGCTGCTGCAGACCACCTGGGACACCTTCCGCAACCTCGTACCCCGCCAGCTGGTCGATAACGAGATCATCTGGAGAGAACTCAAGGACCGCTTCGGAGAATACTTCCGCGGAGGGATGGGGGCCGAGGCGATCAAGGAGCTAATTCACTCGGTCGACCTCAAGCAAGAGGAGCTCAAGCTCCAGGAGATCGTCGCCACCGGCAAGGGCCAGAAGAAGGTTCGCGCGGTCAAGCGCCTGAGAGTCATCGGCGCCTTCACTCAGGGCGACTCCAAGAACTCCCCCATGGGCATGGTGCTGGACAGCATTCCGGCCATCCCGCCGGAACTTCGCCCGATGGTCCAGCTGGACGGCGGCCGCTTCGCGACCTCCGACCTCAACGATCTGTATCGCCGGGTCATCAACCGGAACAACCGGCTGAAGAGGCTGCTCGACCTGGGCGCCCCCGAGATCATCGTCAACAACGAGAAGCGGATGCTCCAGGAAGCGGTCGATGCTCTGTTCGACAACGGCCGGCGCGGCCGCCCGGTCACCGGGCCCGGCAACCGGCCGCTGAAGTCGCTGTCCGACATGCTGAAAGGCAAGCAGGGCCGGTTCCGTCAGAACCTGCTGGGCAAGCGTGTCGACTATTCCGGCCGCTCGGTCATCGTGGTAGGCCCCGAGCTAAAGCTGCACCAGTGCGGGCTGCCCAAGGCCATGGCGCTGGAGCTTTTCAAGCCCTTCGTTATGAAGCGGCTGGTCGACCTCGGACTGGCCCAGAACATCAAAAGCGCCAAGCGTATGGTCGAGCGCGCTAGACCGATGGTCTGGGATGTTCTGGAAGAAGTCATTCACGAGCACCCGGTGCTGCTGAACCGAGCTCCCACCCTGCACCGTCTCGGCATCCAGGCTTTTGAGCCGCTTTTGATCGAAGGCTCGGCCATCCAACTGCATCCGTTGGTCACCACCGCTTTCAACGCGGACTTCGATGGCGACCAGATGGCTGTGCAT
>JBOGWH010000094.1:0-18898 GCA_050692975.1 Actinomycetota bacterium
GCTGGCATCCGGCGTCGGTTACGGCTATCAGCGGCCCGTCGGCCAGGGCTATCGCCTGGTTTCTCCCGGTGGAGATGTTGGCGCCGGGCAGCACGCCGACGGCGACGTTGTTGCGGCTCTCGGCCCACTTTTTGATCTGGTCGACGGTGTCGTCGGAGGACCCCCCGTCGAGGGCTACTACCTGATCGGGCTGGCGGGTCTGGGCATCGATTGCCTCCAGCAGGTGGCCGATCGAAGAGGCCTCGTTGCGCACCGTGAAAATAAGGGAAACACCCACCCGGCCGTTCCCATCGCCTGAGCCGGGCGTCAAGACTGCACCGCCAGCCGGTAGGCCTGCCTGGTCGCCTCGGCGGTCTTCTGCCACGACAACGGCTCAACCCTGCGGGGGCCCTCGGTCCGCAGCCGTTTCCTCAGAGCCTCATCCCCGGCGGCTTCCACAAGCGCCTGGGACCACGCCTGGGGATCTGCGGGGGAAACGAAGATCGCCGCGGCCCCGGCAACCTCGCGCAGCGCGGGGTCGTCGGAGGCCACGCAGGGGAGCCCGAAGGCAAGCGCCTCGGCCAGCGGAAGGCCGAAGCCTTCGTAAAGTGAAGGGAAAGCGAACAATTCGGCCGAACCGTACAGCGCGGCAAGCTCGGCGTCCTCCAGCCGCCCTGTGACGACCACCCGGTCGGCGACACGTTCCGATTCGATCGCTTCCAGCACGTCGGTGGATCCCCATCCGGCGGCGCCGGCAACGACCAGCTTGAAGTCCGGCAGTTTGTCTCTAGCGGCGGCGAAGGCCCGGATCAACATGGCCTGGTTCTTCCTCGGCTCCAGCGTCCCGACCGTGAGAATGTATGGTCCCTCCAGACCCAAGCGACCCGCGGTGCCGGCTTTGCGAGGGTGTGAGGGGAGTATCCCCGGGGCCTCCGGGGTCACGATTACCCGTGCGGGCTCGATTCCGTATCCCTGGATCAGGCGCTCCCTGACCGCCGCGGAGACGGTGCAGACAATGCGCGCCTTCTTGAGCGCAACGTCGAAGCCCCGGCTGTACAGAGCTCGCCAGAAAGCCGGCACGACGTGCGGTATTTCCTTGACGGCCAGATCATGGATGGTTGCAACCAACTTCGCATCCCCCGCGGAGGGAATCACCAGCCCCGTTGCGTGAACCACGTCGAGGTCGACTTTCACCGCGGGAACGTTGAGCCAGTTCCACCCGGAGTACAAAAGCTTCAAAGGCAAGCCTGCGGCGATCACGGAATGGGTCTTCGAGCCGGCGGCGAAGTCGCGCAGCTGCTGTGCCACCAGCAGCTTGTATTCGTTTCCGTCTGCGGTCGCAAGAAGCGCCTCGCCGAGCTTGCGGACGTATACACCGACGCCGCCTGGGATCTTGTGCCCGGCCGGGTCCGCATGAATGCCGACTTTCACGCCGCCGCCTGGGGGCGAGGCTCCCCGGGAAAATTCATCTGAGCGCCGCCCTCTGCCTGGCCCGGGCAACGGTGGCCCGGATCCCGTAGTGGTACGGCTCGAACCACTGCTCCACTTCCTCGCGCCCGGCCGTCCTTTTGCCCTGGATGACGCGTCTTTTTGCCAACTGTCGGGGAACCAGCCGCAGCAAGTCCGCCCACGCCCTGACCAGCGCCGCCGGCCGGAGCGTCAGCATGTGCAGTGACGCCCTGAGCTCGGTATAAGCAATTCCGGGCAGGTGCCGGAGAAAACTTCGCGGGAGATCGTTTCGCAGCATGACCAGCAGCCGGTTGCGGTGGTTGCAGGCGAGTATGAAAGTGGATGCCTTGCCCCCGCTGCCGCCCCGGTGATGGCGGCCCGTGGCCTCCGGAGCGCAGGCAAACCTCCAGCCCCTCAGCCGGGCGCGCCAGGCCAGGTCAAAGTCTTCGAAGTAGGCGAAGAAGTCGTCGTCGAAAACCTGGCCGTCGACGGCCACATCGTCCAGCATTTCTTTCCGGTAAACGGGTGCGGCGCCGCAGACGCCGAAGACTTCGGTGGCTTCGTCGTATTGACCCCGGTCGGGCTCTGCCTCGCCGCGGTCTACCGCCCTGCGGTTTCGATAGACGACGTGCCCGGCCGTGTCGATCACGGGCGGATCCGACGGGCCGGGACGCAGCAACTTGCCGGTTACGCCGCCGAGGCCCGGATCGGCGGCAAGCGCCTCTGCGCAAATGCGCAGGTAATCCCTGTCGAGGGTGACGTCGAAGTTGAGCAACGCGACGAAGACGCCCCGGGCGGCGCGAATTCCCGCATTCATCCCCCCGGTGTAGCCTTTGTTGGACTCCAATCGCAACATCCGGAAACCGGGGAAGCGCGTGGAGATTGCACCCGCGGAGTCGTCGGTAGAAGCATTGTCTACAACGATAGTTTCAACGGAGGAGATGTCCTGGTCCGCCACCGATTGCAGACAGTCCCCGACCATGGCGCCCCCGTTGAAGTTAAGGACGATTGCCGAGAGCAGAGGGCTGCGAGACTGAGATTGCACCTGCGAGAAGTATATTGACCGCCCGATCCCCCCTCTCGATCATCGTCGTCAACTACAACTCGGGCAGGTATCTGCGCGAATGCGCACTCAATCTCGCGAACGCCGCGAAGCCGATGGATGCGGAGATGATTGTGGTGGACAACGCGTCCACCGACGACAGCCTGGCGCAGGCCACGGAGGCGGTTCCCGAGCTGCGCATAATGCACAGCCCGGTGAACTACGGCTACGGGCGGGCCTGCAACCGGGGCGCCGCGGCGGCGGGAGGGCGGCTGATCTGCTTCCTGAACCCCGACACGATCCCATCTGCGGGCAGCCTTTCCACGCTGGCGCGGAGTCTCGAGGCCGACCCCCGGGTTGCGGCGGTGGGTCCGAAGATCTTCAACCCCGACGGTACGCTGTATCCCTCATGCAGGGTGGTTCCCGGTTTGGGGGTTTCACTGGGTCACGCCTTCCTGGGTTTCCTGTGGCCCAACAACCGTTTCAGCCGCGCCTACCGGATGAGCGACTGGGACCACAACAGCCGAAGGGACGTGGACTGGGTGTCGGGAGCGGCCATGGTCGTATCCAGGGAAAGCTTCGAAAGCGTCGGCGGATTCGATGAGGGCTTCTTCATGTACGTCGAGGACGTTGATCTATGCGACAGGCTCCGAAAGGCCGGGTACAAGATCGTCTACGAGCCCTCCGCCGACATGGTCCATCACGTCGCCGGGTCGAGCAGACGCACTCCCTTCAGGATGATCCGCCATCACCATTTCAGTCTCATCCGTTACTCCTACAACAAGATGCGGGATGAACCGGCAATCGTCATCTTCCCGTTCGTCGCGGCGGGGCTGCTGGCCCGGATGCTGCTGGCGTGGACCGACCACCTCATCCGGCGGTCAATCCCTAAAAGGACCTAGCCCAGGTCCGGGGCGGTTCCGTTGGCGCTGCTGCCGCCGAGGGACGCCTTGACCGCTTCTTCCAGCGTGTGGGCGTGAAAGGGCTTGGTCAGGTATCCCGCTCCGAGCGCTCTTCCGGCGGCGATGTCCTCCGGCTGCACTTTTGCGCTGAGAAAGATCGCCGGGAGGTCGTTCATCCCCTCTTTCTGGCGCAGTTTCTGCAGAAGCTGCAGACCGTCCATTCCGGGCATCGCCACATCCAGGATCGCGACGTCGGGGATTTCCGATTCGGTCACTTCCAGAGCTTCCTCCCCGGATATCGCCGTCAGGACGCGGTGGCCCACTTTGCTCATGAAGGTCCGCACCAGGGCGAGTATGTCGATTTCGTCGTCCACGACGAGTATGGTGGCCAATTTCTAGTTCACCTCCTTGCGTTCGGGTGCGTGGCCCACCGGCTGCTTGTCCCGGCCTTCCGTGCGAGGAATTGTAAAGGTGACCTTAGTCCCCGTTCCCGGCTCGGACTCTAGGCCGACGGTTCCTCCGTGCTGTTCCACAATCGTTTTGACAATGGTAAGGCCGAGTCCGGTCCCTTGAATAGCTTTTTCCTGGGAGATAGACGAGCGGAAAAAGCGGGTGAACAGGGCGTCCTGCTCCTGAGCGGGTATTCCCATGCCGGTGTCGGCGACCGAAAACTCGATGAACTCGCCCCGCTCCAGGGCTGCAATCGTGATTGTGCCGCCGTCGGGGGTGAACTTGATGGCGTTGGACAGCAGGTTCAGCAGGGCCCGCTCCAGTTTGCCGGCATCACCACTAACGGTCGCCAGCTGGTCGGAAATCTGCGTGACCAGTTGAAGGTTGCGTCCGGCGAGGGCCGGCATTACCGCTTCGTTTGCGCCGGCAACCAGGTCGGCCACCGCGACGGGCTTGAGCTCCACCCGGAAGACTCCGGACTCGATCCGGGACAGGGTCAGCAGGTCTTCGATCAAATTGAGCAGCCGCTGCGCGTTGCGGCCGATAACTTTCAAGTAGTCGTCTTGGGTCGGGCCCAGCGGCTCATCCTCCTCGGTGTCCATCAGCTCCATGTATCCCATGATGCTGGTCAGTGGGGTTCGCAGCTCGTGAGAGACCGATGAGACGAAATCAGACTTCATGCGATCCAGCTCTTTCAAACGGTCGACCAGTTCCTGCTCCCTGGCCAAAGAGCTGCGCAGAGCGCTCTCCGCGGCCTTTCTTTCGGCTACATCGACCATCAGGCCCCGAAGCCGGACCAGGACAAAGATCAAAAGAAGGGCAGATCCACTTGCAAGCACTCCCGGGTCGGAAACCCGTCCCTGCAAGGCCTGGTACATCATCAAAGCGGGGCCCGTCAGGGCGGCGACCCCTAGCAGGACGAACCGGTAACCCCGGTCCCGGATCTCCACCTCGGTCGGCTCGTCGAGTACCGCCATCGATGGATGCAGCGCGGCCGTGGCCCACAGGAGGTAGAAAGCCAGCCAACCGGCCTCGGCCGAGAGCCCGAAGCGGACGCCGTGGTCAAGCTGGCTGAATCCATAAAGCACATCGGTTACGAGCAGCGTGAATGTGCCGGCCACCAGAAGGTAGAAGCTTGCATTCCTGCGCCCCCCGCCGACCGTAAGGCGGGCGACCACGCTCAACAGCGCGACGTCGAGCATCGGATAGATCAGCGACGTAAGTTTGCCCGCCAGCGACACATCGGTCACTTCCAGCCGGCCGACCAGGATCACCCAGCAGAAGAGGCCGAGGCCGCCGGCGATGATTATCGAGTCGATGAACCCGGCGACGTCTCCTGCGGGGTTGCGGCGGCGGAACAGGATCATCAGGCCCCCGATGAGCAGGCCGCGGACCACGAGGGTTGGAATGTCGGCCAGCGAGGGAAACGGGAGGGACGAGCCGAAGAGCCACGGGTAGTTTTCTTTGATGAGATTGCCCAGGACGAACATCAGCAGCGCCAGTCCGAAAAGGTGCCAGGCCAAAGGCCTCTCGGGCCGGTGGAGGTGGACGGAGACCAGGATGGCCGCGGCCGACGCCACCCCCATAATCTCGAACAGCGGCCTGCTTCCCCGCAGAGGGTTAATAAGCAGGAACGAGACGGTGGCAAGGATGCCGATTTCGAGGTAGATGATCCATGCCCGCAGCTTCAGCTGGTCGGCGAGCCCAACGGGCGCGTCTTTGCGGCCTTTAGTTTCTAAGTCTGTAGCCGCTCCGACCACCTCCTCGGCGCGAACGGATTCTTCCAAGGCTGCTGCTCCTCGCTTGGCTCCCGATCTCCCTTTTGTTGTCGGCAGCGTCCTCAGCGTACTTTAGAAGCCCCCGCGGGGGGCCCACCTTTACAATTGCCCCGATGGTGTTCCGTTTAATCTTCGAGATAGAGCCCCCCCGGCAGCCCGACCTGGACAGGCTTCGCCGGCAGGCTGAGATATTCGGCCCGCTGGTCGACGCCATCCTCGTCCCCGACAATCATCTGGGCAGGCCGGCGATGTCTTCGGTGGCCATCGCAATTGAGCTCAAGAAGATGGGCTTTAACCCCGTAGTGGGGCTGAACGCCCGGGACCGGAACTTTCTCCGGCTGGAAAGCGACCTGCTGACCCTGCAGGCCTACGGGATCGACGAGGTGCTGTTTCTCTACGGGGATCCGATCGCGCGCGGCCGGACCGGCCTGCAGGTCAAGAACATGCTTTCGACCGCTGAGGCCGCGGGATTCAAAAAGGGCGCCCTGGCTCAGATAGGAAGGCCGCTGGGCTGGAGGTCGAAGGCCGATTTCCTTCTGACCAAGCTTGACTTTGGGCGTTCCAGAGCCGGCAAATGGAAGGCCGGGGAAGGGTTCACCCAGCCGCTGTACTGCGGAGTTCTTGCTCTTCCGGACGTCACGATGGCCCGCAAGATACTCAAGAACATCCCCGACCTGCGTCTTCCGAGCGGCTACCTCGAAGAGTTCGAACGCGACGGCGATCACGGGTTCAAAACGGCTCTCGACGAACTCGATCAGCTGGTGGAATGCGGGGTCAACGGCGCCCAGCTGGTCGTGCCGGCGCATCGTCGCCAGTTTGCGGACCTGCTGAAAAAGTGGAAGTCGGGGCGGGGGATCAAATGAAGCAGGCGGTAATGGTCGATTCCCGGCGCTGCCACCGGAAGATACTGGCCCGGTGAAAAGCCCACCTGTGGGGAGACGTCGCTCGGCGCCCCGCAGCCGCCGGATGGACGGAATAATCAAGACGGGCAGGCCGGGCCGCAGGCGGCGTGGAATGGCGCGATTTCTACCACTGCTGACGGGATTTCTTGCTGCCTTCGTTGCCGCAGGCCTGGTCTCGGCCGCCCTGCTCGGCTACGCGCGGGTCCGGCTCGGCAACAACGGCACCGAAGTGGAGGGTCTCACCGAGCGAAAGCCCACCGAGCCGATCAACTTGTTGCTACTTGGGTCGGACAGCCGGGAGGATCTCACGGAGGATCAGCAGAAGAGCTTCGGCTCTATCGGGGGCCAGCGAGCCGATACCATAATCCTGCTCCATGTAAACGAGAACAGAAAGAAGGCGGTGATGGTCCACTTTCCCAGGGACCTGCGGGTGACCTACCCCGACGGAACCGTAGGGAAGATCAATGCGGTCTACCAGCGAGGCCCCGAAGCGATGGTCAAGACCGTAGGGGAATTCACCGGCTTGCCCATTACCCACTACGTGGAGGTCGACTTCAGCGGTTTCAACAACATCGTGGACACCCTGGGCGGGGTCGACGTTTATTTCGACCGCCCGCTGAAAGATCAGGACTCCGGCCTGAATGTTCCGCGCGGCTGTGTAAATGTAGAGGGGGACCAGGCGCTGGCATTCGTCCGGGTCAGGAAGATCGACGACGACTTCGGACGGATTGCCCGGCAGCAACTTTTTGTCCGTCTGATGATGGACAAGGTGCTTGCTCCCGGTACATACCTGAACCCCACAAAGGTGATTCGGCTGGTAAATCTTTTCTCGGAAAATGTGAAGCACGACGACAAGCTCACCCTGGGTGACGCAAAAGACATCGCGGGCCGGCTCAAGGGTTTCGACTCCTCGCGACTGGAAATGAGAGTGGTTCCATCAAAGGGGGCCCGCATCGGCAAGACTTCGTACGTCATCGCCAACGAGCAGGAAACCGAGGCTCTCTTCACCGCTCTGCGCACCAATCAGGACCTGCCCCCTGTCGGGACGACCGTCGTCAGCCCGGTCGACCCTTCGGACGTGCTGCTTCTGGTCCTCAACGGCACGAAGGTGGACCAGCTGGCAAAGAACGAGGCAAACGTTCTTTCCGCCGAACAGTTCGTCACGCTGGGCATCGGAGACGGAGGTCCCCACCTGAAGACGACCGTGTATTACCGGAAGGACCAGCTTGAGGAGGCCAAGTTTGTGGCGGGACGGTATTCAGCGGCGGTGAAGCCCATGCCGGCCGCGATCGCGGCGATAGATGACCGGGCCGAGGTGGCCGTGGCGCTGGGCGAGGACTTTGCGGCGGGAAAGGCCAAGCCGCCCCTCCCGGCGGCGGCCGCCCTGCCAAAGGCACTGGCGCGGCCGTGCCGCTGAACAAGGAGCAAGCCGATCGCGCTGAGTGAAGGCACACTGCTGGTCACCGGTGGGGCCGGCTTTCTGGGCAGCCATTTCGTCAAGGCGGCGCTTGCCCGCGGCGCGTCGAAAGTCCTGAACGTCGATGTGCTGAACTACGCCGGGGATCACCGTCGTCTGAACGGGCTGGCCGACGACACCCGCTACCGGTTTATCAGAGCCGACGTGGCGGCGCCGGATGCAATGAAGGCAATCGTGTCCGAGCATCGTCCCGATGTCATCGTCCACTATGCCGCCGAGACGCACGTTACCCGCAGCGAAAATGCCGCCGAACGGTTCTTCCGCACCAACCTCGAAGGCACCCGGTCCCTTCTCGATGCAGCGGTGGCCGCCGGCACCGGGCGTTTCATCCACGTCTCCACGGATGAAATCTACGGGCCCATTCTCGAGGGAGCCTTCAAGGAGAGTGACAAACCATCCGGGGTGGGGTCTTCCACCAGCCCGTATGCCCAGTCGAAGGCTCTCGCAGATGATCTAGCGGTGTCTTACTCGGACCGGATCGAAACGGTGGTGGCGCGGCCCACTAATGCTTTCGGGCCCTGGCAGTACCCTGAAAAGGCCTTCCCGCGCTGGATCACCCGCGCTCTTAGAGGCGAGCAACTTCTGGTCTGGGGTGACGGCCTGTACGTTCGCCAATGGCTTTTTGCCGAGGACTTCGCCGCCGCAATCGCGCTGCTGGCCGACCGCGGTGAGCCCGGCGCCGCCTACAACGTGGGGCCCGTGCATGATCCGGAAATCACCAATCTGGGGCTGGCCCAGTGGCTTGCCGCCTATCTGGACCTCCGGGACGACCGGATAAAGCTGACCGACTACGACCGCCCCGATCACGACCGCAGGTACGCGGTTGACCCCGCCGAGATCAGGGCCCTTGGATGGCGCCCCGGCAGCGTTCACCGGCAGCTGGAAGCCACCGTCGATTGGTACCGCGACAACGAATGGTGGTGGCGGTCTCACATCGACGAGGCCGAATCTATTTACAGTGACGCATGATTAGTGAAGTGCCCGGCATACCGGGCGCCATCGTTTCCAGGCCGCAGGTTTATGGTGATTCTCGCGGGAGTTTCGTGGAGATCTTCCGCGAGGAGGCGTTTTCCGACAAGTTCGTGCAGGCCAACCACTCTCACTCAGCGAAAGGGGTACTGCGCGGCCTGCACTGGCACCGGTATCAGGCAGATGCCTGGTACGTGATCTCCGGCCACGCCCAGGCCATGCTTGCCGATCTGCGAAACGGCCCGGAAAAGCCCGTTGTTGCGTCCATCGATCTGATCGGTGGTGAGCCCCAGGTCCTTTACATCCCCCCCGGAGTGGCTCACGGGTTCCTGGCGGTCACCGATGTGGACCTGATCTACTGGGTCACCCAGTACTACGACTCCACCGATGAGCACGGGGTTGCCTGGGACGATCCGATCCTGGACGCCCCCTGGAAGATCCACGATCCGGTCCTTTCCGACCGCGACAAGAACAACCTGCCTCTGGAAAGGGCCGGCTGGAGCCCATCGGCGTAACCGGCCCTCTCCTGGTCACCGGCGGCGGGGGCCAGCTCGGAAGAGCGTTCGCCGCCGAGTTTCCCGATGCGGTCGTACTTTCCCGCAGCGACCTGGACGTGACCAGCGAGCCGGCGATAACGGACGCCTTAAAGCGTGTCCGGCCGTCCGCCCTGGTAAATGCCGCCGCCTACACGGCGGTTGATGCGGCCGAGTCGCATTCCCAGGAGGCCTATTTCATCAACGCCGAGGCCCCCGGGCTGCTCGCGTCGGCCGCCGCCCGCAACGGCGTCGCGGTGGTACAGATATCCACCGACTACGTGTACGAGGGCTCAAAGCAGGGGCCTTACGTGGAGGATGATCCCACCGGCCCACTGTCGGTCTACGGGAAAAGCAAGCTGGCCGGCGAGCGGGCCGTTCGCGCCGCCTGCTCCAGGCCTCTGATAGTCAGGACCTCCTGGGTCTTCGGGGAGGGGAACAACTTCGTGGGATCGATACTCCGGGCCGCCCGGACCCGCGAAACGCTCACCGTGGTGGACGACCAGATCGGCTTGCCGACCTATGCCCCCGACCTGGCTCGAGGCATTGCCGCTCTCATCGGGGCAGGGGCGGAGGGGGTGTTCCATCTCGCGGGCGGGGGGCCTGCGGGCACCTGGGCCGACGTTGCCGAGTGTGCTCTCACTGCGGCCGGGTGTGCCGCCCGGGTGGAGCGGGTAACGACGCAGCAGTATTACGCAAGCGCCCAAGGAGCGGTCGCTCCCCGCCCGTCCAACAGTGAGCTTAACTGCGCAAAAGCCGCGGAGCTCGGGGTGCGCCTCCCGCCCTGGCGAGATTCGGTAGCGGCATACGCGTGCAGCCGGGCATTCTGATCTCGCCGAAACCCCCCGGATTGCGATAGGAGGAGGGGAAAAGCGGGTACTGTGACCTGAGCAAGCCAATGGAAGAGGGCCGCAAGGAGCTCAAGGGAGAGGCCGGCGGCCCGGCGAGACGAGAAGGGAGCGGGGAATGAAGTCCGTCAGGCATTCAAGCGGGGGCAATTACTGCCCGATAAACAGGGGAAACGGTTTTCAGACCATGCTGGACGCCTGCCCAGGTGCGGGGTCCTGCGTCCCCAGGGAGGTGTACTGATGCAGCAAGTGGATGTACCCGGTAACGGGCGCCACCCCGGGAGGTGGATGGCGGTCGGGCAGTCCAATGAGCCCGATCCAGACAAGGCCGGTCGGCAGGCCGCTGAGGCGGCGGTTGGCGACGACGCCCGCCTGCTGATCGTCTTCTCATCGGAGAACTACGACCTGGAGATCCTGCTTGCGGCGATCCGGAAGGTGTCCGGCGACGTTCCTCTAATAGGCTGCTCCACTGCAGGAGAAATCGCGACCTCCGGCCCCAACGAGCTGGGGGTGGTCGTCGTCGCTCTCGGCGGCCTCGGGTTCGAAGTGTCCACCGCTTGCGCGACGGGTGCAAAGGATGGACTGAGAGACGCGGGGACGAGGGTGGCCTCTTCGATGGAACAGGTCGCTTCCAGTCCGAACAAAGTTCTGGTGATACTCAGCGACGGGCTGGCCGGGGACCAGCAAGAGATCGTCCGGGGGGCCTACTCGGTGGTCGGCGCCGCAGTTCCCCTCGTCGGCGGTTGCGCCGGCGACGACATGAAAATGAAGTCCACCTACCAGTTCTTCGACGACCGGGTTCTCAAGGACGCCGTGGTCGCAGCCGCCATCGGGTCGTCGTCACCTTTCGGAATTGGGGTGCGCCACGGCTGGAGGAAGGTCGGCGAACCGATGCTGGTGTCTCGCAGCGGAAACAACCGCGTTTATACGCTGGACGATCGCCCGGCTCTGGACGCCTATCTCGAGAGGTTGAAGGCCCCGGCGGAAGCCGCCACCGACCCGGCCGCGTTCACCCTGTTCGCCATGACCCACCCACTGGGCCTGAGCAAGCGAACCGGCGAGCCCCACGTCCGCTTCGTTGCCGAGGCCGACTTCCAGGATCGCTCTCTTGTCTGCATAGCAGAGGTCCCCACCGGAGCCCTTGCCTGGCTTATGGAGGGCGACGAGAGCTCGGTGCTCGAGGCTACCGACGATGCCTGCACCGAAGCGCTGGACGCTCTCGGGGGAGCTCCTCCAATCGGGATGCTCACCTTCGACTGCATCGCCCGGCGCGGTGTGCTCGGGGAAGGCGGCATCAAGGCCGAGATCGAGAGAGTGTCCACCCATGCGCCGGGAACTCCCGTGGCGGGGTTTTACACCTACGGAGAATTTGCTCGCATCCAGGGAATGTCGGGGTTTCACAACCAGACGCTGGTAGTGCTGGCGGTGAGCTGACCCCAAATGACGCCTCCGGCCCCGACCGACTGGTCGACCCATCAGCTGGCCGAATTCGTCGCGCAGGTTTCGACGTTCGACCGGGAGGACGCCGCTTTAAACGCGGCGCTCGAAAGGGCGGCGGAGGCGCTGGAGGCCGAGATCGGCCTTATTGTCCTGGGCGGCCGGGTCGAAGCCCAGGTCGGGCTGCCCGAAAACAAGCAGCCCGACCCCAGGCTGGTGCGTTTTCAGGACTCCACGGGCGGCGGCCGCTTCGACGACCTTATACCCCTGGGCAGGGCCTGCGCGGTTGCGGCGCCTCTGGGGGGAGAGGAGTCGGGATGGATGGTGCTGGCGCGCGCGGGAGACAGACGCTTCGACGCCGAGGAGCGGAATCTTTTCAGAGGCATGGCCCGGGTCGTGATGATGGTCGTTCAGATGATTCGCTCGGCCAGCGCACTGAGGCGCAGCCAGCAGGACACCCGTGAGATTCTTGAAAGCGCCAGCGATGCGTTCGTCGCCATAGACAGACAGGGAACCATAACCGCCTGGAACCGCCAGGCCGAGGCGATATTCGGGTGGCCGCGCGACGAGATGCTCGGGCGCAGGCTGGTCGACACAATCATTCCCCCGTCGTACCGGGAGGCCCACACCGAGGGCATGCGCCATCTGCACGCTACCGGGGAACAAAAGGTGCTGGGCCAGCGCCTCGAGCTGTCGGCGCTTCGGCGTGATGGAAGCGAGTTCCCGGTTGAGCTGACGATCTGGGCGGCGGGCTCGGCGCCGCTTTCATTCAACGCCTTCATCCGCGATATCACCGAGAAGAGGAGGGCCGAGGAGCTGCGCGGGTTGCTGGTCGCCATCGTCGAGTCGACCGACGATACGGTGATCGCCTACTCGCTCGACGGCACGGTCCAGAGCTGGAATGCGGGGGCCGAGAGCCTTTACGGATACCCGGCGGAGGAAATGATAGGCCGGGCCTTCACCGAGATCGTCCCCGACGACTTGCTTGCCGAGGCCGAGAGGAACCTAGCGACGGTGGCAAGAGGCGAGAAGATCCGTGATTTTGAGACGAGGCGCAAGACCGAAAGCGGCCAAATGGTCGACGTCTCGATTACGATCTCGCCCATCTTGGACCCGTCGGGCAAGGTCATCGGCCTGTCGTCGATCGGCCGCGACATCACCAAGCGCAAGCGCGCCGAGCAGGTGCTGAAGCGGGCTTTCGAGCACGAGCGAGAGATGGTGCAGAAGCTGCAGCAGGTCGACCAGATCAAATCCAACTTCGTCTCTTCCGTGTCGCACGAGTTGCGCACCCCGTTGACGAGCATCGTCGGGTATCTCGAGCTGCTGCTCGAAGAGGAAGACGGCGCCTTCACCGGAGCTCAGCAGGAGATGATCGGGATAATCGACCGCAACTCCCGGCGGCTGCTGGAGTTGATTGAAGATGTGCTCACGTTGTCGCGGATCGAGTCCGGGAAATTCGAGATCTCGCCGTCCCGGCTGGAGCTGAAGTCGCTGGTAGACGAGGTGAGCCGGGCGGTCCTTCCGATGCTCACCAGCCGGTCGCTGGAGTTTGCCGTGGAGCTGGGCGATGTAAAGCAGGTGATGGCCGACGCCTCGCAGCTGGAGAGGGTGCTGCTGAACCTGCTCACCAATGCGATCAAGTTCACGCCCGATGGAGGCCGGATCACCGTTTCGGCCCACCGCGAGGGCGCCATGGTTGCCGTCAGCGTGGCCGACACCGGCATCGGCATCGCCCACGAAGACCAGGCGAAGCTGTTCGATTACTTTTACCGGGCTTCGGCTGCGCAGGCAATGGCTATTCCGGGAACCGGCCTGGGCCTGGCCATCGTCAAGAACATCGTGGAAAAACATGGGGGGACGGTGCGGGTTGAGTCCGAGCCCGGAGCCGGCACCACTTTCACATTTACGGTCCCGTCCGGCCGGCCGGTGGAAATGCCCGCCCCGGAAGAGGAAAATGTAGACCGATCGTCCAAAGGAGGTGATTGAGTGGCCCGGGTCCTGGTTGTGGATGACGACGTCGATATCCTCAATCTGGTGACCGCCCGCCTGAGGAGGGCCGGCCATCAGGTTGTTTCGGCGGGCTCCGGCAAGGAGGCGCTGGAGCTGGTCGCCGAAAAAGGCCCTCCCGAGGTCGCCGTTTTGGACGTCGCCATGCCGTGGATGAACGGCCTGGAGCTGCTGATGCAGCTGCGGTCCCAGCCCGGGATGGAGAGCCTTCCCACGGTTTTTCTAAGCGCGAAGGTTCAAAAGGAAGACATCGAAGCCGGCAAAGCCCTGGGAGCTCTTTACCTCACCAAGCCGTTTGTGGCTGCGGCGCTTCTGGACGCGATCACGAGTCTTTTGCCCAAGGAGCCCATGGCGGACAGCTGGTAGCCGGCTAGAGCGGCTCCGGGTTGTCGGCCAGCGCCAGCAGGTATTTGCCGTAGCCGTTGTTCAGCGACTCGCCGATCGTTCTGACCTGGTCGGGGGTAATCAGGCCCCTGTGCAGGGCCACTTCCTCGATGCACGCGATCTTGAGGCCCTGGCGAGCCTCGATGGTCTCAACAAAGTTGGCCGCCTGCATCAGCGATTCCAGGGTCCCGGTGTCCAGCCAGGCAAAGCCCCGGCTGAACCTTTCCACCTGCAGCAGTCCGCGTGACATGTATTCCCGGTTCACGTCGGTGATCTCGAGCTCGCCGCGGTCCGACGGCTTCAGGTTCTCGGCAATCTCGACCACTTCGTTGTCGTAGAAGTACAGGCCGGTCACGGCGAAGTGGGATTTCGGCTTGACCGGCTTTTCCTCCAGCGAGACGGCCCGCCCGTCCTCGCCGAACTCCACTACCCCGTAGCGCTGTGGATCCATGACCGGGTAGGCGAATACGGTTGCGCCTTTGTCTCTGGATGCCGCCCTCTCCAGCATCTCGAGAAAGCCCTGCCCGTAGAAGATGTTGTCGCCGAGGATCAGGGCGACCGGGTCGTCCCCGATGAACTCCCGGCCGACGATGAAAGCTTCTGCGAGGCCCCCGGGAGTTTCCTGCACTTTGTAGCCGATCTTGATCCCGATCTGAGAGCCGTCCCCGAGCAGTTCGCGGAAGCCGTCGATGAACCCGGGCGTCGAGACGACCAGCACATCGGTAATGCCCGCGAGCATCAGCGTGGAGAGCGGGTAGTAGATCATCGGTTTGTCGTAGACCGGAAGCATCTGCTTGCTGACGGCCAGGGTCACGGGGTAAAGCCGGGTCCCGTACCCCCCGGCGAGGATGATCCCCTTGGTCCTTTTGGTGGTCTGTGGCTCCAAAACGCCCATAGCCTACCGCGCCGAACCTCTGGGGAGCCGCGTCCACTAGAGTCTTGCGGTGAGTTTCTGGAGCGGCAAGAAAGTCTGCGTCACCGGCGGCGCCGGATTTGTGGGGTCCTACCTCACCGAACAGCTGGTGGATCACGGAGCCGATGTGACCGTCGCCGAGGGGCCGGCCTGCGACACATCCCGGATCGCGCACATCCTGGACCGGGTCCAAGTGGTGTGCGGAGATCTTCGCGACGCCGGGTTGGCGCGACGGGCCACGGAGGGCCAGTATGCCGTCCTTCATCTGGCCGGGAAGGTGGCCGGCATCGAGTACAACCGCACCCACCATGCCGAGATGTTCTCGGTAAACATGGAACTGGCAACCTCGGTCTTGGGAGCGGCGGCGGCCGGCGGTGTCCAGCGGTTTCTGGTTGTCTCCAGCGGGGTTGTCTACCCCCCCGACGCACCGGTGCCCATAGGTGAGGACGCCGCCGAGGGGGCCGCTCCCGAACGCGTGAACCAGGGTTACGGGTGGGCCAAGCGCATGTCGGAACTGCTGGGGGCCTACTACGATGCCGAGTCTTCCATGAGCGTGGCGGTCTGCCGGCCCTTCAACATGTACGGGCCCCGCGATCACTGGGACGACCGGATTTCACACGTGATCCCGGCGCTGATCAAACGAACCCTTGACGGGGAAGACCCCGTCACCGTCTGGGGAAGCGGCGGCCAGGTGCGCAGCTTCCTGCACGCCCGCGACGGCGCAACCGCGATGCGGCTGATCGCCGAAAAAGCCCCAGGCCCCGAGCCGGTTAACGTCGCCCATCCCGACGAATACACCGTGGCGCAGGTTGCCGAATTGATCCTGAAGACCTCCGGAAGCAAGGCCACTGTTCGTTTTGACGCCTCCCGGCCGGACGGCCATCCACGCCGGGTGGCAGATCTGCGGCGTCTCGAACAGGTGACCGGCTGGCTGCCCTCGATCTCGCTGGAGCAGGGGATCGCCGAGACGATCGAGGAGTACACCGACCTGTTCGTGCGTTAGGTTTACAGCCATGAAAACCGTTGTCATGACCATTTTCTCCGTCGTCGTGGCCACCAGCGGCCAGTTGCTGCTGAGGGCGGGCATGGAGAATGTCGGACGAATCGGGGGGGAGCAGCTGAGGGAGCCGGTGGACCTCGCCCTGACGGTTCTGCGGACGCCGCAGGTGCTGTTCGGGCTCGCGCTGTTCGCGCTCTCGGCGGTCTCGTGGATGATCGTCCTGTCCCGGGTGCCTCTCAGCTTCGCCTATCCGTTTGTCGGACTCACCTACGTGCTTACCACCGTGTTCGCAAAGTTCGTCCTTCACGAGCACGTCCCGGTCATGAGGTGGCTCGCTCTCGGGCTGATTATCACCGGCGTTATTCTCGTCGGCACCACCTCGGCCCCCGGGAAGCAGGGATCCGGCCGGGCCCCCGCCCGGGTGGCCCACCAGTCACCGTGAGGCCGGAGGCTTGAAAAAGGCCCTGATCACCGGCGTCACCGGCCAGGACGGCTCCTACCTCGCGGAGTTCCTCCTCGCAAAGGGATACGAAGTTCATGGACTGATTCGCCGGTCGTCGTCGATCAACACCGCCCGGCTGGATGCGATCTACCGCGACCCCCAAGAGAGCGGAGTTCACTACTTCAACCACTACGGAGACCTTTCGGATTCGGTCTCTTTGATCAATCTGATCCGGGACCTGGCCCCCGACGAGATCTACAACCTGGGGGCCCAGAGCCACGTGAAGGTGTCGTTCGAGATCCCCGAGTACACCGGCGACGCGACCGGGGTCGGGGTGGCCCGGATCCTGGAGGCCATCCGGGCTTCGGGTGTTCAGACCCGCTTCTACCAGGCTTCGTCTTCGGAGATGTTCGGGGCGGCCCCCCCGCCGCAAAGCGAGACCACCCCGTTTCATCCGAGAAGCCCCTATGCCGTCGCCAAACTGTTCGGTCATTGGATAACCGTCAACTACCGGGAGGCCCACGGGCTGTTTGCCTGCAGTGGGATCCTGCACAACCACGAATCGCCGCGGCGCGGTGAGAACTTCGTCACCCGCAAGATCACCCGGGCCGTGGCCAGGATCAATGCGGGACTTCAGGACAAGCTCTACCTCGGCAATCTCGAAGCCAAGCGCGATTGGGGTTACGCTCCGGAGTACGTGGAGGCGATGTGGCTGATGCTGCAGCAGGACGTTCCCGACGATTTCGTGATCGCGACGGGAGAATCGCACAGCCCCCGCGAGTTCTGCGAACTTGCCTTCGCCTGCGCCGACCTGGACTGGAAGCAGTTCGTGGAGATCGACCCCCGTTACTACCGGCCTTCCGAGGTCAATTCCCTCTGCGGCGACGCCTCCAAGGCGCGGAGGGTTCTGGGATGGGAGCCCAAGACCCGTTTTGCCGATCTGGTGCGCCTGATGGTCGACGCCGATATCGCACAGCTTGACGATGAGTTAAGCGGGCGCCTGGCGCGCCACTATCGTGAGGAATAGCTACTGAGGGCTTTGGTCACCGGCGGCGCCGGCTTTATCGGCAGCCATCTCTCCCAGCGCCTGGCGCAGGCCGGACGAGAGGTTCTGGTCGTCGACAATCTCGCCTCGGGCACCGGCCGCCTGGGTCACCTGGAAGCTTCCGGAATCCCAGTCTTGCGGCTCGATATCCGCAGCCCGGAGTTTTCCCGGGCCGTATCCGAATTCCGCCCGGACGAGATCTTTCACCTCGCAGCACAGATGGACGTTCGCCGGTCGGTCGCCGACCCCATCTTCGACGCCGACGTGAATATTCTCGGCACCCTCCGGCTCCTGGAAGCAGCCCGGGAGTGCGGCGCCCGAGTGGTTTCGACCTCCTCGGGCGGATGCATCTACGGCGAGCCGGACCTGTCCCAGCTGCCCATCGACGAAACGGCGACGGGCCGACCGTCGTCTCCCTACGGGATCAGCAAGAAGGTCACCGAGGACTACCTGGTTTTCTACCGCAACACCTACGGGCTGCCGTTCGTGAACCTGGCTCTGGCCAACGTCTACGGGCCGAGACAGGACCCCCACGGCGAGGCGGGGGTGGTGGCCATCTTCGGCAGGCGGCTGCTCGCAGGAGAGTCGTGCGCCATCTTCGGCGACGGTAAGCAGACCCGCGACTTCGTCTTCGTTTCCGACGTTGTCGATGCGTTCATGGCCGCGGCGGGGGCCGGGGAGGGGGAAACCTTCAACATCGGGACGGGGATCCAGACCAGCGTCGTCGACCTTTACTCGGAGATGGCCCGGCTTTGCGGGTCCGATGCCGAGCCGGAGTTCCGCCCCGCCCGCACGGGAGAACTGGAGAACAGCGCACTGGATTCTTCGAAGGCGGGGGCATTGCTCGGGTGGAAGCCTGCCACCGATTTGACCTCCGGCCTGCAGGCAACTATCGACTGGTTCCGAGAGGCTTAGTGCCCTGGGTCATAAGGTCGGTGTCGTATTTTCTCCCGCTCATTGCTGCCGGTAATAGGGCCTCCTTCTCGGCCAGCTGCTTCATGAGCTTGGCGAGATCCTTATGGGTGACCTTCCACTCGAAGGGCTCCGCACTCTGCTCATAGCGCACTTTGTCTGGGCATGCTTCTCCCTTTCTCTCAGTAACGAAAGCATGCATTGGACGAGTCTTCAGCATGTGGATACAGGATCGTACTTTCTAAAACGGGGTACTAAGCAGGACCTGCCCGGATGCTGCGCCCGCCGGCCTTAGGCCTTCCCTTCGGTCATGGGGGCCCGTGAACACGGGTGAGGCCCGCCGACGTCGCGTGACGTCAAAAGTTTTGAAAAAGTCCCTGCAGTTAGCGCTTTCGGAGCCAGAATTGTCGGCACCGGCTGGTATAGTCG
>JBOGWH010000095.1:0-9774 GCA_050692975.1 Actinomycetota bacterium
TGAAATGCGGTCTTTCCAAGAGCATCGGGCCTTTGTCGCCGGACACTTTTCTGTCTTTCCGGCTGTTCGTCCGGTTGATACAACGCGCCCTCCCAGCGATGCGGCTAATACCGCATAGGGTATCTCATAATAACGATCTTTTTCCAATCAGATCCGCCCCGGCAGGACCAGCCATCTGGGGCGCAGAAATGGGAGTGTGGAGCAGCTGCCGGGCAAGGATTTGAACCTTGAACCTCTGGAGCCAGAATCCAGCGATCTGCCAATTGATCTACCCGGCAATCTCTTGATAGTACCGCCGCAGGAGGGCTCACTGCTTTCTTAGGCCGGGTGCATCGCCAGTAGAAAATGACGAACGCGTGCCCGCAATTAGGCTAGGGTGGGGGTGCCGGGAACAGACATCTCACAGCAAGGAGTCTCGATGCCAGAAGAGCCGGCGGACGCCAAGCAGCCTTCAAGGGGCTTCGTTTTTCACTGGGTCGCAAATATCTTCTTCGCCAGCGTAGCCTTGCTGGGCCTGATCATCTTCGGAGAGCGAATTCCCCGGGACATGTTCGGACTGGTCTTCACGGCCGTTGTCGCCATCGCCCTGGTAATGGTGCCGCTTACCATGAGCTGGGAAAAGGCCGGCAATGAGCGCCGGAGGCGGGCGGCGACGGCCCGCATCGATTCAGGCGGGAAGGACGGTGCAAAGCCCCATGAACCCGAAAAACGCGACCCGCAGGAAGGCGAAGAATAGAAGCGTTCAGCCGGTGAGCGCCCTGAGAGCCTCCTTGATTCGCCTCAGACATTCCTCCCGCCCGACCAGCGCCATCACATCGAAGATCGGCAGGGAAACGGTCGAGCCGGTAACCGAAACGTAGAACGGCGCAAAGGCCGTCTTGGGCTTCAGGCCCATCTCAGTCTGAATCTCCCGCAGAGCGGCCTCAATCGCATCCCGGTCCCACCGCCCCAGGGCCTCCAACTTATCCACCGACCTGGTCAGCTGATCGGCCACGTGCTCCTGGCGCATTACCTTCTCGAATGCCGCCGGGTCCATGTCGATACCATCCAGAACCGGGCGCATGTAGCGGGAAACCTCCTCAAGTCTCTTGATCCGCGTCTTTGCGAGAGGTACCAGTGCGGCCAGCCCGGCCGCCTCTTCATACGTTGTGGGCACGGAGACAAGCCCCTGCGATGCCAGCCAGGGCACAACCGCTTCCTGCAGAACCGGATCCGGAATCATCCGGATGTACTCGCCGTTCATCCAGTCAAGCTTCTCGAGGTCGAAGGCCGCCGCCGATGCGTTTACTTTTGAAAGGTCAAACCCGGCGATCATCTCGTCGCGGGACAGGATGGTCTCGTCACCGTAGCCGGTTCCCAACAAAACCATCCAGTTCACAACGGCATCGGGAAGGAAACCGTGGTCCCGATACCACTCCACCGATCCTCCGCCGTAGCGCTTTGAAAGCTTCCTTCCACCCTCCCCCATGACCAGCGGGACGTGGGCGTAAACGGGAACCGGAAGTCCCAGGGCCCTCAAAACCATGATCTGCCGGGGAGTGGACGACTGGATGTCCAGCCCCCGGATCACATGGCTGATCTGCATGAAGGCATCGTCGACCGCGGCACCGAAGTTGTAGATGGGCGTGCCGTCCTGGCGATAAATGGCGAAGTCGTCGATCTCGGCGTGTTGCCAGGTGACCGTTCCCGTAATTGCATCCTCGAAGCTGGTTTCTCCCTCGTCGGGGACGTGAAAGCGCATGATCCACCGCCGGCCTTCTGCTTCGAAAGCCCGCCTTTCGGCGTCACTCAGGCGATGGCAGCGGCCGTCGTAGCCCGGCCGGCGCTTTTCTGCCATTGCCTTCTTGCGCCGCTCGTCGAGCTCATCGGGGGTGCAGTAGCAGCGGTAGGCATCCCCGGAGGCCGCCAGCTTTTCGACCGCCTCCGCGTACACTCCCAGCCGCTCGGACTGGCGGTACGGTCCGTAGTCGCCGCCTGCGCCGGGACCTTCGTCCCAATCCAGGCCCAGCCATCGAAGCTCGGCCATGACCGAATCGACGAATTCATCGCGCACTCTTTGGCGGTCGGTATCCTCGATCCGCAGCACGAAGGTCCCTTCCCGCCCCTTTGCGAAGAGCCAGTTGTACAGGGCGGTGCGGGCGTTGCCGATATGCAGCGTCCCCGACGGCGCCGGCGCGATTCGAACCCGGACAATCATGCGACCGCGGCCGGATCTGCAATCACGGCGTCCCGGCCGATTCTCCGGCAGAGGGAGCAACCGGCTTCGCGACGGACACCTTCAGCGTCCCGACCCCTTCAATCTCGACCTCGAGGTCGTCGCCGTCGGCAAGAGGCCCGATGCCCGGCGGAGTTCCCGTCATGATGACGTCGCCGGGAAGAAGCGTCACCGACCTGCTCACGAACTCAATCAGAGCACCGGTGTCGAACACCATCCGGGATGTACGGGATTCTTGCTTCACTTCACCGTTTACCCGCGTCACGATCTGGAGGTCGGCCGGGTCAACCTCCGTCTCGATCCACGGGCCCAGCGGCGCCGAGGTATCGAACCCCTTTGCCCTCCCCCATTGCAGATCGGATTCCTGATGGTCCCGCGCCGTAGCATCCACCGCGCAGGTGAACCCCAGAACCGCTTCCTTCCAGCGCTCCCGTTCTACCGACCGTGCTACCTTGCCGATCACCACGGCCAGCTCGCCCTCATAATCCAGGCGCTCACAGTCAGCAGGCCGCACGATGCGGCCTCCGGGGCCGACGACCGAAGTGGAAGGCTTGAAAAAAAACATCGGTACCTCCGGCACCGCGGCCCCCAGCTCGGCGGCGTGATCCGAGTAGTTGAGCCCTATGCCCACGATCTTGGACGGAAGGCTCGGCGCCAGAAGACCGACCTCGGCAAGTCCGTGCACGATGCCGGTTTTCTCGTAAGGAAGAAAAGGAGTGCTGGAGATCTCCTCGATCACGTCGCCGGATACGATCCCGTAGGCAATGTGGCCCCCGACGGTATAGCGGGCGAACCTAATCAGGCCACCTCAGGCGGGTCGGGAGGTGCAGGGCGGGGATCCCGCCCTCAAACGTAGTCGTTCCAGTCCGAGTACTTGTCGACCTCGCCCTTTATCGCGGCGAAAAACACTTCCTGGATTTTCTTGGTGACCGGGCCTCGGCTGCCCAGATCCCTGTCGTCGACAGACCGAATAGGGACCACCTCGGCGGCCGTCCCGGTCATGAATGCCTCATCGGCGGTGTACAGGTCGGTGCGCACCAGGTTGTCCTCATGGACGGTGATGCCGAGGTCGCGGGCAATCGTCATGATGCAGTCCCGGGTAATACCCCCCAGCGGCCCGGCGGCAAGCGGCGGCGTCAGAAGCTCGCCGTCACGAACGATGAAGATGTTCTCGCCGGAAGCGTCCGCCATGTAACCCTGGGCATTCAGCATCAGCGCCTCGTCGTAACCGGTCTTGACCGCCTCGATTTTGGCCAGAGTGGAATTGAGGTACTGCCCCGTGGCCTTCGCTGCCGGGGGGATCATGTTCCAGTCGTAGCGGCGCCACGATGAGATCCTTACCCGAACCCCCTGGGTGAAGCCGTCCTCTCCGAGATAGGCGCCCCACGGCCAGGCAGCGATCATCACGTTGACCGGGGCCGACAGCGTATTCAGGCCCATCTCCCCGTAGCCCCGGTACACAAGTGGCCGGATGTAACAGGCGTTGAGCTCGTTTTCTCTAACGACCTGCTTGGTCGCATCAATCAGCTGTTGAACCCCAAAGGGCATGTCGATCATGTAGATCTTGGCTGATCGATGCAGGCGCTCGACGTGATCGGTAAGCCTGAAAATCGCCGGGCCCTTCTTGGTTTCGTAGCAGCGGATTCCCTCAAACACTCCGGAGCCGTAATGCAGGGTGTGGGTGAGCACGTGTACCTGGGCCTGCTCCCACGGAACCATTTCCCCGTCCATCCAGATGAACTTGGTTTCGGTAAGCGGCATCGGTCCTCCTGTGGCGTCCGGCTTCGGTCGGGCGAAACCGCCATTCTATCCGACCAAAACCTCCTCCCCGCCAGAGGAAAGGGTGCTCGGCCTCTAAGTTGAGGAGACTTTGATGCGCAGCGCCCAACGCAGCCCGAGGGCGAGAAATGCCGAGACTGCAAAGGCCGATGCCGCCGCCAGCTTGACAAGATCTACCCGCGGCTCGGTGGAAATCTGCTGCGCAACCGGCGAGGCGCCGGGCGTCTGGGAAAGCACGATCGTCGGGGGCTCCTGGACCGGAAGGGTAATCAAGGGAAGCGGCGGAGGCGCCGGAGCCGGAGGAGGCGCTGCCACCGCCGGTCGTGGAGGTCTCGCGCTGCGGGTCCGGGGCTGGGTTGCACCCAGACGCTGGGGGGCGGGAGCCGGAGGGGCCACGGTGGCAAGAGAGACGCCCAGAGCGGCGCCCACATCCAAAAACCGGTAGCTGCTGGACTCTCCGCGGCACGAGATCGCAGGACCCCTGGCCGTAGAGAGAAGACGATTAACCGCGGAGGTATTGCTCATTCCGCTCGACATCAGCAGGGCCATCGCCCCGGAAACAAACGGGACCGCTATCGAGGTGCCGGTTGCGGTCGCATAGGCCGACCCGGCGGTGGTCATCGCCGACCCGGGGGCGAGGATGTCGAGGCCGGATCCGTAATTCGTTGTCGAGGCGCATTGATCGTTCTGGGTATGGGAGCCGACGACGATGATCCCGCTTCCGCTGGGAGCGTCGTACTGCGTCGTTCCGCACCCGTCGTTACCGGCCGCCGCCACCACCGCGGCGCCCTTGCTGGAGGCCCGGGTGATTGCATTCTGGACGTCGTCACTGGCAAAGATTGCCCCGCCGGTGCCTCCGCATGAAACCGGGCCGACAAAGCTCAGATTTAAAACGAGCCTTCTCGGGTCGGTGTTGGCCACCGTCCAGTCGATTGCCGCGGCAACCTGGTCGGAATCCGCGTTGCCGGAGGAGTCGAAAACCCTGACCGGCATGATCCTTGCGTCGGGGGCAACCCCGGCTATCCCCACGCCGTTTCCAGTCTCGGCGGCCGCTATCCCTGCGACGAGGGTGCCGTGACCGTTGCCGTCGTTGGGAGTGCTGTCGCCGTCGACGAAGTCCCGGCCGGGTGCGATCTTGTTGCGAAGGTCCTCATGCCCCAGGTAAACGCCGCTGTCGATGACTGCTATCAGCATGCCCGAGCCCCGTGCCGTCCCCCAGGAAGCATCGGCGCGAACGCGATGAAGTCCCCATTGCTGGGAGTAGTAGTAGTCGTTGCTCGCGGAGGCGGCATTGGGAATCAGCAGCACCATGACGGCCGACAGGGCGGCAAAGCTCGAAAGCAATCGCCGGGCGCGCCCGCCCTTTGAGAATCTCTCTCCGACCTGTGATGAAGTCATCGCTCTCCTCGTTTTTCGGCCCGGCCGGCCGGCGAAAGCCTGGCTCGCCGGATGCCTCCCCCCGGGTGTCCCCCCCGGTGGGCAGCCATCCTCCTTCGGTACTTTCAACGTCCCCGGCCGTCAATACCCACCTCCGGGCACCGGGAAAGTTATGAGAATTTTCTCTCAGGTTCGAAGTTAAGGGGAGGAGACGCTCAAGCAGTCTTGCGTGAAACCGAGGAGAGGCTTGCTTCGCCTTCCACCGGCACAGTGAGGTTACCGCCGGTTTCCTCGGCCCAGGGAACCGTGAACGTCACGACCGTGCCCCTGCCCGGCTCGGAATCAATGCTGATCGAACCGCCGTTGCGCTCGATCAGCGTCTTGGTGATAACCAGCCCGAGACCGGTGCCGGGAATCGCCCGGCTCTGGGCATACGAGGACCGGTAAAAAGGCTGGAAAAGCCTGGCTTGCTCCTCGGCCGGGATACCGATTCCGGTGTCCGAGACCTGCAGAACCAGGTGCTCGGGGGTCTCCCGGCCGCTGAGCGTTACATGCCCACCGTCGGGGGTGAACTTTATGGCATTGGTGAGCAGATTCAGCAAGACTCGGTCGAGTTGCTCGGGATCGGCCATGACCTTTCGATCGGTGGGCACGTCGATGTCGAACTCCAGCTGGCGGCCCCCGATGAGGGGAAGCACGGCTTCCTTGACGGAATCGACCGTGGGGCCCAGCTCTATCGCGACGGGGAAGCTCTCGAATTGCCTGGACTCGATGCGGGACAAAGCAAGCAGGTCTTCGATCAACGACAGCAGCCTGCGGGCGTTGCGATCGACGATTTGAAGAATCTCCCGGTGCGAGGTGTCCAGCGATTCTTTTTCGTCGTCGAGCAACTCCAGGTAGCCCAGCATGCTGGTCAGTGGGGTTCGCAGCTCGTGAGAAACCGAGGAGACAAAAGCCGACTTGATCTTGTCGACCTCCTGCAGCTTGGAGACCATGTCCCGCTCGTGGTCGTATGCCCTGCGGAGAGCGTCCTCGGCGTGCTTGGCCTCAGTGACGTCCTGGGCCGTTCCCAGAAGCCTCACCGCTCTCCCCTGTTCGTCAGGAATCACGGCTCCCCGGCATTGGAGCACTTTCTCGGCTCCCCCGAAGCCCAGTATTCGGTGCTGGATCTCATATTCCGAGCCGGTATCGACGGCCTGCTCGATCACCTTCCGCAGGCGGTCCCTGTCGTCGGGGTGGACGTGCTCCATGTAGGACTCGTAGGTAACTTCCCCGGAGCCGGGATCGCGCCCGAAGATCCGGTACAGCTCGTCACTCCACCTCAGGCTCTGGGCGGCAAGATCCCACATCCAGGAGCCCACGTGGGCAATGGCCTGGGCGTCGGCCAGCTGGCGTTCCTGCTCGGAAAGGATGGAAGCCTGCTTGGCCACCTGGTTGCGCTCCCTTTCCAGGGCCGACCGCATAATACCGGCCGTCCCTGCCACAAGGCTCATGATTCCAACCCGGAATACTTGGGTTGCGTAATCGACCGGAAAGCCAAAAACCTCCCCTCGCCAGATCTCCCGGTAGAACTCCACCGGCACTGCAACGGCAACCACGGCCAGGGCGCCCCTGGCCTTGTATCGCAGCGCCGCCTCCAGGGAAAGCAGGAACAAAAGCACCCAGGCGTTCGAAGTCCGGTCAAAGGAGTAAAGCCAGATATAGGCGATGACGGCGGCGGCATCGATCCCCATCGCGGCTGCACCGGCACGCTTTAGGAAATCGAGGGCGAGATGGCGACGCAGAAAACCTATGAGGAATAGGTTGAGGCCCAAAAGACCACAGGTAATGAGAACGGTTCCGAGCCTGACCCCGCCGCCCGCAATCGGTCCGGCCGCGGGGTTGCGGTAGCCGGCCCAGGCCTCGTAGAAGCCGAGGGCAACCCCGGCCCACCGGATCTTGGCGAATTCACCTTCCATCTTCCGGGCCCGCTCCAGGGCCGGCGTGCCCACGGCATCGGCCGGCGACTTTGCATGAGTGTCCGGCGCGGGTGCCGGGCGGGATCCTGAGGCCGACCGCCGGTTTTTGTTTCCCCGCTTCCCTACCTTCATACGGCCTCCTCTAAGGCGAGCTTGCCGGCCCACCGTTTCCTTGTTCATCGGCACTTTGGGGTACCCGTTGAAGGAAGCGCGCGGAAAATTAGCTCAAGCAGCATTGTGCGCCTGCCGTAGGCCGTATTCCAGACCCCCGTTGGGGGGATATAACGAACATGTGTTCTATACTTGAGGGATGCGATGGGACAACCTGCTGGCGGACGCCGGCGAAGAAGAACTCAAGAAACTGCCCCTATTCGCCCAGGAGGCCGTGGTACGGCGCTTTAACACCCCGGAGTTCAGGGGAATCACCTTCTACGAAGTCAACGCCCGCTCGATCATCAACCATGTGCCAGGCAGCCGGATGGGCTTCAACTGGACCATCAACCCTTACCGCGGATGCACTCATGCTTGCGTCTACTGCTTCGCCCGCCCAACGCACACTTATCTTGATTTTGACGCAGGGAGAGATTTCGAGAGCCAGATAGTCGTCAAGGTCAATGCGGTTGAATTGCTCCAGGCTGCGTTGCGCAAGCCGAAGTGGGCCGGCGAGCACATCGCGATGGGCACCAACACCGACAACTATCAGAGGGCCGAGGGCCATTACAAGCTGATGCGCGGCATCCTCTCGGAACTGAACGCCGCCCGGAACCCCTATTCCATTTTGACCAAATCAACCCTGATCCAGCGAGACCTGGATCTTCTCACCGAGGGCACGGCGGTCACTAACGTGTCCGCGGCATTTTCCGTTGGAACAGTCGATGAGGAAATTTGGAAGAAGACCGAGCCCGGTACCCCCCATCCGTTAAGGCGACTGGAAGTCGTAAAGAAGCTCAACGATGCGGGCGTTCCGACCGGAGTACTTATGGCGCCGATACTGCCGGGAATATCGGATTCTCCCGACCAGATGAAGGCGACCGTGGAGGCGGTTGCCGAGTCCGGAGCCACTTTCATAACACCGATAGTGCTGCACCTGCGTCCCGGCGTGAAAGAGGAGTTTTATGAATGGCTTGAGACGAATCATCCCGAGCTGATGTATTCGTACGACTCGATCTACAAGAAAGCTTACGCGCCCAGGGCCGTTACAAAAGCGATAACCGACTCAGTGCATGCGTTCCAAAAGGCCGCGGGGGCTCCGCGCAATAAGCGCACGTCCCACCGGGCAGATGCAACAAAGAACTTACCTGAGAAGCCGGATCCGGATTTTGCAGTCCAGCAGCAGCTTTTTGACTCGGTCTAGACCCTCTGAGACCGCCGCGGGCGCCACCACTTCTGTGACGCCGGAATTCGCGATCAGCTTGGCGCACTCAAAGCACGGCGGAGAGGTCACGTAAAGCGTCGCCCCCTCCCGATTGGCAGGATCGGAGAACAAGATGGCATTGGCCTCGGCATGGACGCCGGTGCAGGGCTCCGCCGGGTCCCCCGTTTTGCCCCGAGGGCAGCCGCCCTCTTGACAGTTCGCATACCCCGACGGTGTGCCGTTGTAGCCGGTGGAACGGATGTGACGGCCGGCGACGATCACCGCTCCGTCGCAGTTCTGGCTGCAGCTGGAGCGAGTTGCCGCCTGGCGGGCGAGGTCCAGGAAATACGTGTCCCAGTCCGCCTTCGATGCGGCCGCCCGGGAAGGGGCAGGTTTTTTCTCGGGACTCGCCATAGGAATAGGGGCCATCATAAAACTGATACCGTGCCGCTCGTGAAGGTTCGGGAAGACCTTGTGAAGACCCTCGTCCACCTGGTCCGCCACGGCCAGGCCCTAAACCCCAACAGGATCTGGTACGGGCGCATGGAGGGCTTTCCGCTGTCGGACCTGGGGCGAGAGCAGGCGGCGGCCGCGGCCGAGCACCTTGCCAACCGAAAAATTCGGGCACTGTTCACATCCCCGATAACCCGGGCCGCCCAGACGGCCGAGATAATCGGCCATCGCCTGGGCACCGAGCCGCAAGTTGAAACCGAAATCATCGAGACGACCACCCTGCTGGAGGGCCGTCCCGGGGATTGGAGGCTGCTTAGAAATCCGCTGAATCTGCGGTACTTCATCAATCCGATGCGTCCTTCCTGGGGGGAACCGTACGCTGACATCCGCGAGCGCATGTGCTCGGCGATTCGCCGCCTGGAGAGCCAGCACCGTGGCGGCGAGATCGTCCTGGTCACACACATGTCACCGATCCTCGTCGCCCGCCTAGCCTTAGAGAGCAATCCAAGGCCTCCCTGGAGGGCCAGGTTGTCGTGTGCGCCGGCTTCGATCACGTCCCTCGAATTCGATGGGGGTGCATGGGCGGGAACCGGGTACTATGAACCAGAGGCTGGCGCGACGGCCGCAGGGCCCCCAGA
>JBOGWH010000096.1:0-5110 GCA_050692975.1 Actinomycetota bacterium
GGAAGCGGAGGCGGCGAGATTTGAACTCGCGAGGGGCGTAAACCCCAACTGGTACTCCAAACCAGCGCCATCGGCCTATCTAGGCGACGCCTCCGTTTTCTATTCTACGGGACCCGGCGAAAAGCCTTCCCGGGGTTGCCGCACCCGCTTAAAGCGGTGGAGGTGGGATTTGAACCCACGGAGCCCGTGAAGGCTCACGCGCTTTCGAGGCGCGCCCGTTCGGCCGCTTCGGTACTCCACCGGGATCAATTATAGGAAGAGACCCGAAGCGACCCCTCGCCCGCGTCAGAGATTGATCGGCCTCCGCCTCTTCGTGCGGAAGAACTCCAGCAGCAATGCCGAGCTTTCCCCGGCAAGCACCCCGGAGGCGACTTGGCACCGGTGATTCAGGCGCCGGTCCTGAGCGATGTTGTAAAGCGACCAGGCCCCCCCGGCCTTCTTGTCGGCGGCGCCGTAAACGAGCCGCTTCACGCGTCCGGCGACCATCGCCCCCGCGCACATCGGGCACGGCTCCAGGGTCACATAAACGCCGACCCCGTTCAGCCGCCAGGTGCCGAGCACCCTGGAAGCCTCCCTCAGGGCAAGCACCTCCGCGTGGGCGGTGGGGTCCCCCCGCAGCTCCCGCTCGTTGTGCGCGGAGGCAATGACTTCACCGGCTTTGACGGCGACTGCCCCGATGGGGACGTCGTCGTGATCGAGCGCCCGGCTGGCCTGCTCGAGAGCAAGACGCATAAAGTGCAGGTCGGCCTTCGTGCGTTTCACGCCCCCAACTCGGCCTGCACATCGCGGCCGAAGCCCAGATACAGCCGCTCTCCCGTATCGATGATGGGCCGCCTGAGCCGCGCGGGATCCTCCGCTAGGTAAGCCACAATGTCGGCGCTCTTCATAGACTCGACCTCGCCGCGACGGGTGGGTGCAACCAGCAGCCGAACATCTCCCACCCGTTTGGCGAGAGCGCGTATTTCCCCGGCCGACAGCGGCTCGCTGAACAGGTTTCGCTGATCGAGTGGTCCCTTCGACCCGAGGAACTCCCGGGCCTTCCTGCACCCGGTTCAGCCGGGCTTGAGGTATATCTTGGTCATCTTCGCAGTCTCCCGAATGGGTTTGAAGGAGCTTTCCACGCCATTGGACCAGAAAACCAGCACGCTCGCCGGGGAAGTTCTGCTGGGCATCGACTTAGGCACCAGCAGAATCAAAGCGGTCCTGCTCGCGGCGGACGGATACCAGCAGGCACTGGATCCGGTCGCCACCCCGTGGGACACCACGGGGGGCAGGGTAGAGGCGCCGGTGGAAGCGTTTAGAAACTGTCTGGAAAAGCTGTTGCAGCAGGTCGAACACCCCCATCGGGTTGCAGGCATCGGCATCGCCGGGATGGCCGAATCGGGGGCCGCCTTCTCGGACCGGCTGAGGCCGCTGACGCCCGTTATCAGCTGGCACGATCCCCGCGGAGAAGGCGGCGCCGGGTCGCTTCGCGCCCGGTTTCCGGGGATTGATGAAGAGGTCGGGCAACGGCTCAGGAACGTATCCTCTGCCGCCAAGCTGGCACAACTCTCCGCCGAGGGCCTGACGGGGGTTGGATGTTGGCTGGGCGTTCCCGAAATCTTTCTGTGGCTCTTGACGGGAGAAACCGCCACAGAGCATTCGCTGATATCGCGGACCGGCTGGTACGGCACCGCCCGGATGGACTACCTTCCGGCGGTGGCGGAGGCCGCCGGCCTGCCCCCCGGCGGGCTCCTTCCCGTCAACAGAGCCGGGGAGGTAATGGGTCAAACCCGGTTCCCGGGGCTCAAGCCCGGCATACCGGTGACGATCGCGGGCCACGATCATGCCGCCGCCGCGCGTGCCGTGGGTGTGAAGACAGGAGAGCTCGGCAACTCCGTCGGCACGGCCGAATCGGTCGTCGGGATCCAGCCGGATCTTCCCGACTTATCCAAAGCGCTAAAGCATTCGGTCGCGGTTTCGGTAGCTCCGCGAGCAGATGCTTTCTGCCTTATGGCGGGCGCGGCTCGGCCCGGCATCGTGCTTTCGCGACTCTCCCGGATGTTGAACCGTCCGATGGCGGAGCTCGACGCTCTGGCCGAAGGGTCATCCTTTGAGTCGGACCACCTGTCGGTCGAAGAGTATGTGCGGGCCCTGCAGGAGGGGAAACCCGTTTCTTTACCCGACGAGCCGGGGATTGCCTGGAGAATGGCGCTGAGGGGGCTTTGCCAGAGAACCTTCGAAGCAGTCCAGCGCATGGGCGCGGTATCTGGCCCTGCGCATCGCATCTCCGTTTTCGGCGGGGGCTCGGGGATCGGCGTCTGGCTGGACGAAAAGACAAACGCCTTTTCGGTGCCGTTGGTAAGTGTCCCCGGCCCTGATGTCGTGGCGGCCGCGGCCGCGGCATATGCCGGGATTGCGGCTGGATGGTGGCCGGACCCTGCGGGCAGATCTCAGTTTCTCGACGCCCGCGAGCGGGCATCACGCTAGAGCATGGACTACGTCGCGATCCGCAGGCTCGAGCACCTGAGCGGCAGCGCCCCGGCCCCCTCCCTGAGGTTCGCCATCGAAACCAGGGACCGGCCGGGGCCGATCTTCAAAAACGGCGCTTTCGAGGATGAAGCCATGTGGATACAGCTGCACGGAGGGCTCTTCGTTGCCAAGGCCCGGGTGCAGATCAGCTGGGTAGGCGAGTACTCCAGCCTCAAGGACATAAGGGCCAGGACAAAAGGATCTCCCATCCACGACAGAGACGAGTTCTGGAGCGGACGCCCCCGGTACGGCTACGCCGCGGTGGTTGCCTTAAGAAACGAATCGTGGATCGAGCCGTTCTGGGCGGGGCCGCGAACCTACGGATACGAGATCGTACGTCTGGAGGATGAGGCCAAACGAAGGTCCTGGCTGGAGAAACGAGAAGCACCCCGCCAGAAAGAAGATCTGCACACCTCGTTCAAGTCATGGCTGTCGTCTGTGGGCTGACACTTGCAACGCTTCTCCGCCGACTTAAACCTTATTGTGTTTAAAGGCGACTTTTCGGGTAGGGAAAATAAGAGGCATCAACGAAACACCCTTAAGGGAGGTGGTATGTATGGCCTCGACCCGCACTTCAGGAGGAGCCCGCAAGAACGTACGCAGAGCTAACTCCTCGACTCGCACCGCCCGGCCGTCTGCACGACGGACCACCGCGGCGGCACGCGGCACCACCCGGCGCGCCACCGGCACTCTCTCGAGAGCAGTCGGTTCTAGCAGTCGGCGAAGCACCTCCACGACCCGGAGCCGGAGCACCAGCAACGGCCGGGCTCGTACGACCGCTGCAGGCCGCAGGACCTCCGCATCCAGCGGCAGGGCCACAAGCACCGCACGCGGCCGGAGCACGTCGGCCCGCAGGCCGGCCAGCGGGAGCCGCACGACCGCGGCTTCCAGGAGCCGGACGACCAGAGCCGCCAACAACGGCGCCATGGAAAACCGGACCGTGCCCGAGCTCACCAAGCTCGCAGCGCGCAAGGGCATCGTGGGCCGCTCCCGCATGAACAAGCGGCAGCTGATTACCGCATTGCGTAGGGCAAGCTAAGGCTTACCCGAACATTGAGGCCGGACCGCCGAAAGGTGGTCCGGCCTCTTTAATTCTTGAGCTAGCCGGCGAGCGGCCTCTGTGCGGAGATGAGATGCTCCAAGGTCGCCGGCTCAGTCAAAGCCCTAAGCAAGACAGCGAGTGCTTCGGCATTTCTCTCAATTGCCTCTGCAGCAGCATGAAGGTCGTCGTGCCCGCCTTCATCCAGAGCCTGCCGGATCATCGCGGCGTAACCCAGAATTACGGTTAGAGGCTCATTGATCTGGTGCACCATGAAGTCGATGAAATGCGAGGATTCCTCGGCCGTCAGCGGCGCCGCCCTTTCTGGGGAGTCCGCGGGGCTATTTTCGGCGGGACAAAGCTGAACCAGCTTCTCGACGATCACCATAAGCGGCACGCCTTTTTCGAGGTAGGCGTCGGCCCCCCGAGCAATTGCGCGGGCACCCATCTCGTCCCCGGCAAATCCCGAAAGTGCCAGGATTTTGCAGTGGGGATGGCTCAGTTTGATGAGAGGGATTACCTCCAGGCCGTCCATGACCGGCATCGAGAGGTCCACGACAATAGCGTCGGGTTTGAGGACTTCAACCATGTTGAGCAATTCTCGTCCGTCGGCGGCCTCACCGGCGACGTCGAATCGGCCGTCCCGGCTGAGTTTGATCTTCAGGATCCTCCGGATGTCCTCGGCGTCGTCTGCCAGAACTACCGCGATAAGCCCGTGCTTGGTCATTTCTTACCCCAATCTCGCGATTTTCGAAGTGGACAGGTCTTGCGCCCGGGAGCGGCGCAGGTTACCGGCTTCCAGGGTGTCCCCGGCCCCGGACTCTGCAAGAATTTCGGCAATCATGCGCCTGGCGGAGCGGAGCGTCTTCGCCACCGCCACGCTTGCGGACTTTTCATCGCCGTCGTCGAGCGCGTACTTGGCGAACGCCAACCCCTGAACGATGCTGTCGTTGAGCTCAACAGCCCTTCGGTGCAGCGCCGAGATGTCGGCCGCGGCAGCGGTTTTGCCCTCCAGCAGCGGCCCGTACTGATGGCGCAGAGACCAGTACCACACGGCCACCACCCCGGTGACGGCGTCGATGGCCAGCAGCCTCCAGTCGTAGGCGGCCCTGAGCGCCAGTCCTCCCGAAAACTGGGACCCGAAGGCGGGAAGCAGCATATAGAACATGTGATAGCCGTGAACCGCGCCGCAACTGGCGAACACCAGACCGGAGGCCGAGGCCAGGCGGTTGCTTCTGACGGAATGAGATCCGGAGAGGGCACGGAAGATCACGAAGGAAATGAGGAAATAGGCGAGCATGATCGCCCCGTTCAGGCCTGCGGCCAATTTCCACATGTGTTCCTCCAAACGCGAGCGAAAGTCGATTCTTCAGACTTATTGTCGGGCGTTGGAGCGGCCGGTGAGATCGGCCATTCGGGGGAAGGCTTAGGCTAGCCGGCGGGCAGCTTAGCCAGCATTTCCGCCGCCGCGGCGTTCTCGGGAGCCAGTTTCAATGCCCTGTCAAATGCACTCCTGGCTGCGCCTGGGTTGCCGCTTGCAGCCTGGGCCTTGCCGAGTTC